>JAFAZZ010000327.1 GCA_019239375.1 Solirubrobacterales bacterium
CCCTGAGCTGCGGAAATGCCCTCAGGAATGCCCTCACCGCGCTCGTGTACTGCCCCACCGCGGGCACGTAGTTGGCGGCGGGATTCCGGTAGTCGGCCCCGAACGAGATTAGCGGGGTCACGCCGGCATTCTCGGCCGCGCGCAGCCAGCCCCTAAACGCGGCCAGATCGCCCCGGTCCGCCTTGCTGGTGACGACGTCCCAAGGGACGACGAAGCGCGCCGTCGTGATGCCCAGAGCAAGAAAGCGCGGATCGGAGAACGTGGCTGGGTTCTGATCGGCGATTCCAATCACCACCGCACCCGCCGCGGGCGCGCCGGCCCCCATAGCGATCGCGCAGGCGAGCGACAGAATCACACGCGACATACGTCTCAGCATTCAGGAGTCCCTTTCCGCCGGTCGAAGCGCTCGATTTCCAGGTGGCGGCGCCGTGGCCTAGGAGCGGGTCCCCTGCAGAGGCGTCGCCGGCAACTTTAACCGCGTAAGCTGACGCGGAGTTGCGGCACACTAACAGTGCGCTCGTTCTCATGTCCGCCAGACGCCGGCGCTCCGATCGCCTCGCCGAGCAGTTGCACGCCGCGCTCGATCGCCGGCGGCGCCATGAAGGCATGCCCTACCACCAGCCCGGGTGGGCAGTCGCCGCTGTAGCTGTGGAGCGATAGGCCCTCGATGCCGACCCCGCGCCTCGCCGCAGCGGCGAGCAGGGCCGGCTCGTCGACGTGGCTAGGCAGGTAGACCATGGTGTGCAGTCCTCCCTCCGCCGCCGACGGGCGCCACGCCGGGGTGCTCTCGGGCGAGCGCGCTCAGCAGCGTCTCATGGCGCTGCTGGTAGCGCAGACGCATGCGCCGGAGGTGCCGTTCGAGCTCGCCGCGGCCGATGAAGTGAGCCAGCGCGAGCTGCCCGGCGATCTCAGAGCCGCCGTCCTCGATCGCCTTGGCCGTGATCAGCGCCCAGGACAACCAAGAGGGCGGGAGCATCCAGCCCAGGCGCATGCCCGGAGCCAGGCGTTGGCTCGCCGAGCCGCAGTACAGGACCCGGTCCGGAGCCAGCCCCTGCAACGCGCCGACCCGCCCGCGACACAGCTCGCCGTCGTAGTCGTCCTCCAAGATCAGCCTGTCCCCCCGCTCGGCCCACTCGATCAAGGCAGCGCGCCTGCGGGCGCTGAGCACGACCCCGGTCGGGACCTGGTGGGCCAGCGTCACGACGACGGCCTCGGCGCGGCTGGCCGACAGCGCAGCGACGTCGATGCCCTCGTCGTCGACCGGGATCGCGTCACCGACAGCCTGGCCTGCTCGACGATCAGGCGTTGCGCGTGCCAGCCTGGTTCTTCGATCGCCAGCTCCTCGATCCCGTTGGCGTGCAGCCATCGGCAGGCGATCGACAGCCCCTGCCGAAAGCCCGTGCAGACGACGAGGTGCTCGGGGTCGGCCACCGCGCCCCTGACACGGCCGAGGTAGCCGGCGAGCGCCTCGCGCAGTTCGGGCACGCCGCGCGGATCGCCGATACCCACCGCGTCCAGTGCGGTCTCCCGCCAGGCGCTACGCACGGAGCGCAGCCAGCGATCGCGTGGAAACCCGGCCAGATCGGGCAGGCCCGGGCTGAAGTCATAGGCGAACTTCGCCAAGAGCGGAGGGTTCGGCGATCCCGATGACCCAGGCCGCACTCCGCGGGCCACCCGGACCGGCGCACCCTGGCGTGTCTCGAGGTATCCCTCGGCGGCCAGCTGGTCGTAGGCCGCGCTCACCACTCCGCGCGAGATGCCAAGTTCGGCTGCCAGGCCGCGGCTCGAAGGCAGCCGCACGCCGGCCGGCAGCGGCTTCAGCCTTATCCCGCCGGGCCTTCGCCTCCGCCGACGCGTGGCGCCGGTCGACCAGGACTTTCGCTCCTGGGTCACCGATCACGCCGATGAACACACCGCGCGGTTTCTCTCCTCGCTCGCCGGCGTCTACACCTTCCACCACGATCCGGGAGCGCTCTCGGCCGCGTTTGTTTGGGAGCGCACGCAGCGGCTGCTGCTCACCCCACGGCCGCCCGCCCGGTTCATCGTCGGCGGTTGGACCGTGCTGGTCACCGCACTCGAGCACCGCGCCCGCGAACTCGGCGTGGAGATCCTCACGAGCCAGCGGGCCGACAGCGTTCCCGCCGCGCCGGCCATCGTCGCCCTCGAGCTATGCGATGCCCGTGCGCTCTTGGGTGACGAGACGCTCCAGTGGGCCAGCGGCCGGACGGTCTGCCTCGACCTCGGACTGCGCGAGCGCCGCGGCGACGCCTGGATCGTCTCCGACCTCGAGACGTCGGGCTGGGTTGAGCGATACAGCGCCCAGGACGCACCCTGGCTCCGGCCGGAGACCAGCTCGTTCAGGCTCAGATGCCGTTCGGCCCGGACGAGACCGCTGACCACGCCGCCAGCCGGCTGGAGCGAGTGCTCGACGCCGGGTTCGAGGATTGGCGCGAGCGCGTGACAGGGCGCCGACGGCAGGTGATGGACGGACGCAGCGGAGCGCTCGACCCCCCGGCACGACCTGGCGTGAGCGCCCGGCGATCGACCGCGGCAATGGCATCTTCCTCTGCGGCGACCAAGTCGCGGCGCCCGGATGTCTGTCCGAGGTGTCTTTCGCCAGTGCCATCGAGGCCGGGACGCTCGCGCTCGCCCGGACTCGCCACGGCCGCCTGCGCCACGCCGCCTGACTACGGAAACGAGCGCTCCCCCGCTGACTGCGGAAACGAGCGCTCCCCGGAGACGAACCTCTCAGGTGGCGGTGAGGTACCCGACGATCATGTCGGCGAGCATCTCGCGGTAGTGGTCGCGTAGTGCTGGGCTGGTGAGATCGCGGTTGAAGATGGCGCCGAACGTGTGCCGGTTGGCCACGCGGAAGACGCAGAACGCGCTGATCATCATGTGCAGATCGACCGCGTCGACGCTGCGCGTGAAGGCTCCCGATGCTCGACCGCGGTCGAGGATTCTTGCGATGAGGTCGATGGCCGGTTGGTTCAGGGACGCGAGCCGCGCCGAGCGCTCCAGGTGCTTCGCACGATGGATGTTCTCGATGCTGACCAGCCGAATGAACTGAGGGTGCGACTCGTGGTGGTCGAAGGTCAATTCGGCCAGCCGGCGGATGGCGGAGACTGGGTCGAGGTGCTCGACGTCGATTTGCTGCTCGGCGGCGCGAATCGCTCCGTAGGCCTGCTCCAGAACGGCGACGTAGAGCTGCTCCTTGCTGCCGTAGTAGTAGTAGATCATCCGCTTGGTCGTATGGGTTCGAGCGGCGATCTGGTCAACGCGCGCGCCTGAGTAGCCCCGTTCGGCGAATTCTTGAGTGGCGACCTCGAGGATCTCGTTGCGGGTCTGGGCTGCGTCGCGCTGGCGCCTTCGTCCCGCCGCCGGCATGGTCTTCGGGGCTGGCATGCGTCCTTTCGAACCGTGGATCGACGCCGATTTTAAGAGCGTGGCGTTTCAGCGGTTTCACGATTGGATACATATAACTAACCAGTTCGTCCATTACCGCCGTGAGACCGGATAGCGAAACCGCCAGCTATGTCGTCGGACTGATCGGTGCCGACATCGGTCCCTCGTTCAGCCCGTCGCTGCATGAGCGCGAGGCCACGGAACTGGGACTGCGCTATGTCTATGAGCGCATCGATATCAAGGAACTCGGAGTGGCTCCGGAGGGCGTCGGCGAGCTCCTTCGCAGGGCGCAGCGCACGGGCTTCAGGGGCGTGAATGTCACGCATCCGTGCAAACAGACGGTGGTCGAGCACCTGTCGGACCTGTCCTCGGACGCCGCCACGCTCGGAGCTGTCAACACCGTCGTCTTCGAGGACGGCAACGCGGTCGGGCACAACACGGATTGGCCGGGCTTTCAGCAGAGCTTCGCCCGTGGGCTGCCCGACGTGGCCACGTCGCGAGTGGTGCTCCTGGGAGCCGGCGGAGCCGGTGCGGCAGTGGCTCACGCTGCGCTTTCGCTAGGCATCGAGCGACTCTCCGTAGTCGACACCGACCTGAATCGAGCCGACGTGCTGGCGCGGTCTCTTCGCCGGCGCTACGGCGATGATCGGGCGGTTGTGCCGGCGCGCTTGTCCGCCGAACTGCCACGGGCGGACGGGCTGATCAATGCCACGCCAACCGGAATGGCGACGCATCCAGGGGCGCCTCTGCCTCTGGAGCTTCTACACGATCGCCTGTGGGTGGCCGACGTGGTCTACCGACCGTTGGAGACCGAGCTGCTGCGGCATGCCCGGCACCTGGGTTGCCGCACGCTGGACGGCGGAGGCATGGCCGTGTTCCAGGCGGCGCTCTCGTTCGAACTGTTCACCGGCCGCAAGCCGGACCGGGAGCGGATGCTCCGGCACTTCGCGCTGTTGGCCGAAGACGCGCCGTCGCCGGTCGCGAGGTAGGAGGTCGGCTAGTGGTGCGCACCGGGATCGCCACCGTCTGCCTGAGCGGCACCCTTGAGGACAAGCTCGCCGCTGCCGCGCAAGCCGGTTTCGACGGTGTGGAGGTCTTCGAGCCTGACCTCATTGGATCACCCCTCTCTCCGTCGGAAATCCGGATCCTGGCCGCGGAGCTCGGTTTGAGCATCGACCTCTACCAGCCGTTCCGCGACTTCGAGAGCGTTCCGAACGATCAGCTCGAGCGCAACTTGCGGCGCGCGGAGGCGAAGTTTGACGTCGTGGAGGCGCTCGGCGCAGAGACGATGCTGGTCTGCTCCAACGTTTCCGATGACGCGATCGACGATGACGGCCTCGCGGCGCAGCAACTCCATGCGCTCGCGGATCGGGCGGCCGAGCGGGGAGTCCGCATCGCGTACGAGGCGCTCGCCTGGGGCCGGCACGTGAGCCAATACGACCACGCCTGGCGGATCGTTCAGGCCGTCGACCACCCGGCTCTCGGGATCTGCCTGGACAGCTTTCACATCCTCTCGCGGGGCACGAGCCTGGCGGCGATTGCCGACATCCCGGCTGACAAGCTGTTCTTCGTTCAACTCGCCGACGCGCCCCACCTCGTCATGGACGTGCTGCAGTGGAGCCGGCATTACCGCTCCTTTCCCGGCCAGGGTGGCTTCGATCTCGCGGACTTCACGGCTCGCGTGCTCGACGCGGGTTACGCCGGGCCGCTCTCGCTCGAGGTGTTCAACGACGTGTTTCGCCAAGCGGACCCGCGGCGCATGGCCATCGATGCCATGCGCTCGCTGCTCACCCTCCAGGAATCACTACAAGCAGGGCGCTCGCGCCACCTGCCGCCACCGGCCTCACTGCACGGCTACGCATTCGTCGAGCTGGCGGTGGAGCCCTCCTCGGTCGGAGAGACGCAGCGCCTGATGCACGCGATGGGCTTCGTTCAGGCAGCGCAGCATCGGAGCAAGCCGGTGGCGCTGTGGCAGCACCGGGGGGTCCGGATGCTGCTCAATGCGGGCGCTCCGGGTGCCCCGGGCATCGCTGCGATCGCGGTCGAGAGCGCCGACGCCGATCGCTCTGCCGAACGGGCGCAGGCGCTGCTGGCGCCCGTGCTCTCTCGCCAGCGCAGCCCCGGCGAGGCTGACCTTTCGGCGATCGCCGCGCCCGACGGGACGTCCGTCTTCTTCTGCCGCACCGATACAGGTTCGGACACGCGCGGCTGGCTTCAAGACTTCGATCCGCTGGCGCCGATCGGCCGCTCGGCGTCGACTGGTCTGATTCGCATCGATCACGTGGCGCTGGCTCAGCCCTTTGACTACTTCGACGAGGCGGCTCTCTTCTATCGCTCGCTGCTCGGCCTAGAGCCACGTGAAAGTCTCGAACTCGCCGCACCGGACGGCCTCGTTCGCAGCCGCGCTGTGAGCGCGCCCAACGGGAGTGTCCGGCTCGTGCTCACTGTCCCGGTGCTCGCCCACGACGCGGCGCAGCCTGCCGGGTTACAGCACGTGGCCATTGCCTGCGGCGACATTTTCCTCGTCGCTCAGCGTATGCGAGAGCGTGGAGTCGGGCCGCTCTCGATCCCCGACAACTATTACGACGACCTCGCCGCCCGCCTGGATCTCGAGCCCGACCTGATCGAGGTCATGCGGGAGCACTACGTGCTCTACGACCGTACGCCGGGTGGGGAATTCCTGCACTTCTACACCCCGATCGTCGGTGACCGGCTGTTCTTCGAGGTCGTCGAACGGCGAGGCGACTACGACGGCTATGGCGCGGCAAACGCGCCCATCCGCATGACGGCACAGCGGGCGCCAGCGATGGCCAAAGAGGCTGCCTTCGCGCAACAAGGCGCGCGGGCTAAACCGGCAGAAAGAGAGGGAGACGGTGGCTGAAGCGACGGACAACCTGGGCTCCGACGGGCTCGACAAAGCGAAGACCCCGAAGAAGGCCGCTCTCGCAAGCTGCATCGGCAGCGTGCTCGAGTACTACGACTTCTTCATCTACGGAACGGCGGCCGCGCTGGTTTTCGGCAAGGTGTTCTTCCCGTCCTCGAAGCCCGCCACCGGCACGCTCCTCTCCCTGGCCACCTACGGTGTGGCCTACGTTATCCGGCCGATTGGCGCGATCTTCATGGGCCACCTTGGTGACAGGTACGGGCGAAAGCGCGTGTTGGTCCTGACCGTGGCCGGTATGGGGTTGGCGACATTCCTCGTGGGGTGCCTACCGACCTACGCGGCCATCGGCATCTGGGCTCCGGCCCTGCTGGTCGCTCTGAGGTTGCTGCAAGGGCTCGCTGCCTCGGGTGAGCAAGCCGGAGCCAACTCGCTCACTATCGAGCATTCACCGGATCGCGAGCGCAGCTTCTACACGAGTTTCACCCTCGTGGGCACGCAGGCCGGCCTCGTGATCGCGACCGCACTCTGGCTGCCTCTCTCGAGTTTGCCCGAACATCAACTCGTGAGCTGGGGTTGGCGAATCCCGTTCTGGTTGAGCGCCGTGGTCGCGGTCGCCGCACTTGTGATCCGCCGCAAGCTCGATGAGACACCCGTATTCCAGGAGGTGGCCGAGGAGCACGAGGTTCTCAAGGTTCCGCTGGCCGAGCTGTTGCGCGACCACTGGGCGAATGTGCTCCGGGTCACCTTCGGCGCGCTGGCGTCAGCGGTGAGCACGATCTTCGCGGTGTACTGCCTGGCCTTCGCCGTCAAGACAGTGAAACTGGACGACACGACCATGCTTTGGGTTCTGATCGCGACCAACGTGGTTGCGTTGGTGGCGATCCCGGGTTGGGCCAAGCTGGCCGACCGCATCGGCCGAAAGCCCGTGTTCATGTTTGGCGCCGTGGGCAGCGGCGCACTGATGTTCGCGTATCTGGCCGCCATCGCCAGCAGCAAATACCTGCTGATCTTCGGCGCCGCGATTCTCATGTCTGGCGTCGTCTACAGCGCCCAGAACGGGGTCTGGCCGGCGCTGTTCAGCGAGATGTTCCCCACCCGAGTCCGGCTGTCTGGGGTGGCGATCGGAACTCAGATCGGCTTCGGGATCGGCGGGTTGGCACCCACCATCGCCGCCGCGATTGCCGGCGGCGGCCCCGATGGTTGGGTGCCCGTCGCCGCCATGGTGTTCGGCTTCAGCCTCCTCGCGGCGATCGCGATAGCAACGGCCCGCGAGACATACGCTATGCCGCTACGCGAGCTCGACCAGCCCCAGGCGCGGCATCCCCAGGCCGGTGCAGCCTACCGAGAGCCCACCCGAGCCGGCGTCGGGTGGTCGTGAAAGGATGCGATTGACCTGCGCTCGCTCGCTCGGCGACGTGACGGCGGCCCTACGACGAAGAGGCCTGCTTCAGGTTCGGGCTTGAGCGCTGCTGGCCGGACTCGAGGCGGTCGACGGGAGGGGCCGCCGAGGGCGTTCGCCCGGCGCGGCCGCGCGCCTTAGCCGGGCGCGTTATCCCGGCGCGGCCGGCGGCGCGGTCGATGCTGTGGTGAGCTCGGGCGCCTGTGTGGCCGTGGCCGGCTCCTCACCAAGCAGCGGATCTTCGGGGTGAGCGGTCCGGGCTGTAGCAGCGGCGTTTCTGTCTTCGTGTTCGCCACTGATCGAATTGCGAAATTCCTTGAGCCCCTGGCCAAGGGCACGGCCGGCCTCAGGCAGCCGCCTCGGGCCGAGGAACAGGAGGGCAACGATCAAGACGACCAGTAGGTGTGTGGGTTGAAGGATGTTGGTGAGCAAGGGTGATTGTGGGTTGAGGGTTGGTGGGGTCTTCGCAGCGTGTGTAATGGGTGGGGCGAACAACCGTGATGTGTCGCCTGTTGCCGGCCGCTCGGCTGACGGGGGCGACCCGTCGGGGCGCGGGCGGACGGACGCTGATCCTGAGTCCGACCCGCCCGCGCTGCTTTGCCCCCTAGTCGGCGACCTCGCGCCGAGCGGCGTCCGCGTCCGTCGCGAGCTGCATGAGCTTGCGGAAGAAGCTTGGCGGCTGGCCGTCGAAGAGGTTGTCATCGGTGAAAGCCTTGACTGCGGCGACCGCCCCCGAATTCGCGGTGGATGACGGCCGGATGACAGACACTTTCGGGAGACCTGGGCTGATGAACGTGCAGGGCTCCGGGAGGATCAAGTTGGTTTGCTTGAGCTCGTCAGTGTTGGAGCTGAGATCGGGGAACGTCAGCCCGGTAACTGGATCGGTCACGTTGTTCGGCGGAGCCACTGCCGTTGACACCTTGTCGTGCCATAGCGAGAAGTGGTCCACCTCGGTGCCGCCAATGCTCGCCACTATGCGCAGGACCTCGACGCTGGAGACCTGCTGGAGCAGCGTCGTGTAGAGGCTCGATCCGCCCTGCTCGATGAACGCGAAGTGAAACGCCGCCGTGTCCGCGATCGCCTGGATGCGCGCCGAGTTTTGCTCGTCCGCCTTGTTCGTCGGGATCGCCGGCTGGTGTCTGATGGTGAGCAGCTGAGCGAACGGCGCCCCACCGAAGTCAACGTTCGCCGTGCTCCGATAGCGGGTGTACCAGCTGGTGTCGACGTTGAGGTTCATCAGGTTCGTCAGCCGCCCCTTGTTCCTCGCTCCGGTGGCCTTGCTGCTCGGCAGAGTCCGAAACTCGTCCAGGTCGACCTTCCGCCTGCCGTGGGCCTCCAGGTAGGCGTTCAGGAAGGCGGCGTGGCTGAACTCGTCGTCGGTGTTGTCGGTGATGTACTGCGGCATGTCGCCGTCGATGCTCTGCAGCGCGGCGACGTACGGCGCGTTTCCTCCGCCCGCGGGAACACCCGGCGATTCACCATCCGACTTGCCGTTGACCGAGACGCCCCCAAGCTCGGTGTACTGCTCCCAGAGATCGCTCTCGATTAGCTCCGCGGCGGCCAGGAACTGGAGGATCGCCGCATCACCATCGGTGAGCCGAGCGGGATCGCTCGCCGCAGCCCCCGAGGCGAACAAGGCGCTGCCCGGAACCGCGACAGCCCCGGCAATGGTCATCCCTTTCAGAAAGGAGCGGCGCTCGATGACACGATTCCAACGCGCCTGGACGTCGTCTTCGCCCGCGAGGGTGGTTTTTTGCGCAGGCTCGGTGACCGAGAGCTTGTTAGAGCTCTGCATGGGTGGCCTCCCGTGAGGTTGAGTTGGCGGTGTTGGGGCCCCACCCCCGTCCTCACCTAGGACGTCTTCTGTCACGCATCCTTCCCTGCTCGCGTGAGATCATTTTCACTTCGAGGTTCGTGCGAAAGGTCGCCGTTCCCGCGGAACCCACACGCGAGACTGCCCGCCAAGCGCGCGCGGTTAGGGTGTCGGGCGACGGCATGAGCGCTCGGTGGGAGCTGGGCTGCCGGCCATGAGGCGGCCCACGTGCGCGACTACGGCACGCAGGCTGTCGCCGACCTTGAGGTGTTCGGTCGCGCCGAGCAGGAGGAGCGCGTCGTGGTCTCGGCTGACACGGACCTCGGGACGCTGCCCGATGCATCCGAGATGCCGGTGCCGCGAGCGAAGCAGGCCTGCGCAGCGCACCCGTGGGTCAGCCGTATTGGAGTTGCTCCTCCCAGTCTTGGGGTCGTCCCTCGGGGGTTAGGTCCAGCATGTTCCAGAGCGGCTCGAGCGTGCCGACGTGGCGGGGATCCTGACCCGGCTCGGTGGGTGCGTAGAAGAGCTCTGAGCTCCAGAAATGCCTGATCGCGTCCCTCTCGCGCTGAAACACCGTCAGCATCGGCCGCTGCGTGCCCTCGGGGGTCTCGGCGTAGTAGTCGAAGTTGTACGTGTTGGTCGCAGAGGACAGGAGCCGAAGTCGCTTCCGGCCGCGCTCCTCGGCGAACGTGAGCGGCCGCGGCAGCGGGTCTTGGCGACGACGGCCAGGTTGATGTGCTGACCCACGTGGTCGGCGGCCCCCTCGAGCTGATCGATCAGCGCCGTGCACGACGGGCACGGACCTTCGGCGAGCGGGAGCCGCGCCGTTTGCCCGAGCGTGGGACCCGGCGTCTGATCGCCGGGGTCGCGCGGAAACATGAAGCTGTAGATCACTAGTGAACGGGCGCGAACAGCTCAGACAGCCGCACCTCGATCGGCGCGCCGTCGGCCCGGGCGCCGTGAAAGACGTAGTCGCGAGGCACGCGCCCGCCCCGAGGCAGTTCGCGCCTCGCAGCGGCAACCGCCTCCGTCGCGCGGCGCAGCTCGATCTCTTGCTCAAGCCGTCGATCGCGCGCCGCACGGTACTCGCGTGACTCGCCCGGAAACGCAATGCCCATGATCCTCCTCTCGCCAGGCTCCCCGTCGCAGCGTGGACCAGCTGCGATCCGGACCCCTCAACACTGGGCCGGTGCGGGCTGCATAACTCACCGATCGTATTCAATGACCTCGCGAGCTCACACCCATGAGCCCGGATCCCGCGCATGCAGGCCGCTCGGCAACGTCGACGAGATGTTCGTTGTGAGGTGAACGCTGGAGAGATGCCCATCGCCGGTCAATGGCCGGTACGTGGCGGGGTTGGTAGCGCGTCCGTACGGAGGAGCGCCACGGCCGGC
>JAFAZZ010000333.1 GCA_019239375.1 Solirubrobacterales bacterium
GAGCTGGTTGAGCGGCTGCGGCTTCCGGTCGGCGCCGACGTGACCCCCGACCGATTCCGGCCCGAGATCGAGTCAGGCGCGTACTTCGTCGTCGCCGAAGCGCTGACCAATCTGGCCAAGCACTCCCACGCCCGAAGCGCGGCCGTCGTCGGATGGGTCAAGGACAGCCAGCTGCACGTGGACGTGATCGACGATGGGGCTGGGGGCGCCCGGCCGGAGGGAGGCGGCCTGCGCGGACTGGCCGATCGGGTCGGCGCTCTAGGCGGACAGATCAGGATCGATAGCCCTCCAGGCGGCGGCACGCGCATCAGCGCGACGCTGCCGCTGGAGCTGTGATGGCCGCGGCGAGGAGGATTTGCGCTATCAAAATCGCGTTCGGAGTAGGATCGCAACGAGTCAGCGAGCTGGCAATGCGACGGGGCGCAAATCGATTGTGTTCTGTATCGCCTCGGGCGATCGTCGGGTTCTTGATCGCCGGTGTGGCCCTGGCCGCCTGCGGATCCACCGCGCCGAGACAGGCCCGCCGGCCCGATAGCACATGCCGCGGAAAGCTGAGCGGCGTCTCCTACATCACCGCCTGGTTTCACGCCAGCGCCAGCGTGGGCGCCGAATGGCAGACGATGGTCGGACAGGTGGCGCAGTTCAACCGCTCACAACATCAGGTGCGCGTGAGGCTGATCACATTGCCCGAGGGCGACTACGACAGAGAGGTGGCGTCCGCAGCAGCCACCGGGAACCTGCCCGACGTTCTCGATTTCGACGGACCCAATCTCTACAACTACGCATGGGCGGGAGACCTGAGGCCCCTCGACTCTTGCCCGACGGCGGGCCAGCGCGCCGATCTGCTTCCGTCGATCCGCCAGCAGGGGACCTATGAGGGCCGAATGTGGGGCGTGGGCGCATTCGACTCGGGATTGGGCCTGTACGTACGGCGATCGATTCTCCGCAGGGCAGGAATCCCTATCCCGACCAGTCCATCCCAGGCGTGGACGGTCCCTGAGCTCACCCGTATCCTCGCCCGTCTGCGGGCCATCGGCTACCGCCAGCCGCTCGACCTTCAGATCAGCTACGACAGCAAAGCGCCCGAGTGGAACACCTACGGCTTCGCGCCCGCCGTCTGGTCCGCGGGTGGCGATCTCATCGACCGGAACGGCTACCGCCGGGTATTCGGGTTCATGAACGGCGCCCCCGCGGTGAGCGCCCTGACGGTAATCCAGCGTTGGGCCAAGGCCGGCTACGTAAATCCCAACCGCAACGGGATGGCCTTCGAGGAGGGGAAGACGCCGATCTCGTGGGTCGGGCACTGGCTCTTCGAGGCGTACACGAAGGCTTTCCCGGGCGATGTCCAGATCGTCCCGCTGCCCCGCTTCGGACCGCACGCCGTGACCGATATGGGCTCGTGGCAGTGGGGCATCACCGCCAACGCGACCAACGGCGACGCCGCCTGGCGGTTTATCTCGTTTCTACTGCGCCCCCGCCAGGTGGTGCAGATGACCCGCGCCAACGGCGCGGTGCCCGGCACCTACAGCGCGATCCGTATATCCCCCCGGTTCGCCGTCGGGGGGCCGGAGCACCTCTATGTCGAGCAGCTCGAGACCGGGGTGGCGAGACCGCGCCCGCAGACCCCCAGCTATCCCGCGTTGACCGCTGCGTTCGCCAGCGCGTTCCAATCGATCGTCGTCGGCCTGAAACCGGTGCGGCCGACCCTCGACGCCGCGGCGCGGTCCGTGACCGCCGACCTGATCGCCCATGCCTACTACGCCGATACGGGGCGCTGAGGCGACCCGCGCAGCGGGCCGGCGCCCCCGCCGACTCGCCGCGCCGATCAAGCGGATGCGGGTCGGGACCAAGCTGTTGCTCATGGCGATGCTGCCCATGTGCTGCGTGGCCGCGCTGGCCTTGGTATCCGCAGTGTCCGACTACCGGACCGCCCATCGGCTCAGCAGCTACCGGGCTGAGGCCCGGCTCTCCTTCGCTCTCGCGCCTCTGGGAGACGATCTGGCGCACGAGCGGCGCGCCGCGGTTCTGGTCCGTGCGGACCCCGGCCCAGCCCAGGACGTGCAGCTCGCCGCGTTCGAACGGGCGACCACAATGGCGTTCGAGTACGCCCGAGCACGCGCCGCCCGCGTCGCCGCGCCGGTCGACGTCATGGGCGCCCTGGACGGCGCGCGTCGGCAGCGCCAGGCGCTCGTCCTCCAGCTCGATGCCGGATCGCTCGGGCCGGAGCAGGCGATCGCTGGCTACAGCCTCATCACACAGAACGTGCTCGGTCTCGCGGCCGCGCTGAACGGAGGCGCGCCGTCGCCCGCCTCGGCGCGGGCCGCCGCCGCCTACGGGTCGATCAACCAGGCGATCGAGTCCGCCTCACGCGACCGCGTGTTCGTCGTCACGCTGCTCGCTCCCCGCGGCCCCAGGCGTCAGCCGACGGCATCGCCGTGGGCGGACGTGGAGTCCGCCGAGCTGAACACGTTCCGCCAGAGTGCGGCGGGACCGCAGGTCGCTGATCTCGAGGCTGTCCTCTTCAGCCCCGCGGGTACGGCTGTGCAGAACTTCCGCGATCGCCTGTCCGCGGATCCCGTCGCCGCTGTGCGCGGCACCTCACTCCAGCAATGGCTTTCGGTCTCGGGGACCAGGATCACCGCGCTGCGAGGAGTTGCCACAGCCGCCGGTCGCAATTTGCTTGCCGTGGTGTCCGATGAGTTCGACAACGCGCGTACCCGGGCGCTGCGCGACCTGGCGCTATCGCTGGCTGTACTCGTCCTGGTGACCGCGCTGGCGCTGGCTCTGCGGCGCTCGATCACCGGGCCGGTTCGCGAGGTGTCGGCGGCGGCTCGCGGTCTGGCCCACGGCGATATCGCCGCTCGGGTGGACTACTCCAGCCAGGATGAGATCGGAGACGTCGCGGCCGCCTTCCGCGACGTTCACGCAACGGCGGCGAGGCTGGTTGACGAGATCCGCGCGAAGAACCAAGCGGTGAGAGAGAACCGACTCGAGCACAGGGCCGACTTGGCCGGGCTCGAGGGCGTCTGGTCGCAGCTGGTCGCCGGCATGAACGACACGATGGCTGCGTTCGCCGAGTTGCAGGGGCGCCGTCAGCAGGCCGAACGTGAGACCGCGCGGATCTTCGAGATGTCGCTCGACCTGCTGTGCGTCCTCGGCTTCGACGGCTATTTCAAGCGCGTCAACCCGGCGTTCGAGCGCACGCTCGGCTACTCCCGGGATGCACTGCTGTCTCGCCCCGGGTTCGATTTCGCCCACCCGGACGACCTGGAACGCTCGAGGGAGATTTTTTCGGCGCTGAGGCATGGTGAGCAACTCGAGCAGTTCGAGAACCGCAACATCTGCGCCGACGGCTCGATCCGCTGGCTGGAGTGGAGTGCCCGAGCAGTTCCCGAAGAGGGACTCATCTATGCCGTCGCGCGCGACATCACCGCCACCCGCCGCGCGGCGGAGGAACAGGCCGCTCTGCGCCACGTCGCCACCCTGGTGGC
>JAFAZZ010000346.1 GCA_019239375.1 Solirubrobacterales bacterium
GGGTTGACGCCGCTGAGCGCCTCATACAGGACGAGCGCGAGCGAGAACAAGTCGGCCGGGGCCCCCGCAGGCAGCCCCTGCGCCTGTTCGGGCGCCATATAGGCATCCGTGCCGATCACGTCGCCGGTGCGCGTCAGGACGTCCGCACCAACCACTCGGGCGACGCCGAAGTCGGTCAGACGAGCGAGCTGGGCGGGCGTCGTGTGGCGGTCGGGGATGAGCACATTGGACGGCTTGACGTCGCGGTGGATCACTCCGTGGGCGTGGGCATGGGACAGGGCGTCGCACAGCGCGATGCCGATCTGCACCACGTCGCGGTCCGACAGCCGGCCTTGGGCGAGCAACTGCTCGAACGTCATGCCCGGGACGTGCTCGGAGACCAGGTAGGCCCCCTCGTCGTCAACCGCCGCCTCGAATAAGGTGACGATCCCGGGATGCCCGAGCCTGGCCGCCGCGCGCGCCTCCCGTTCGAACCGGCCGCCGATGACGCGCTCGCGGGGGAGGATCTTGACCGCCACGTCGCGGCCGAGCCGCTCGTCGTGGGCCAGCCACACGGTGGCGAAGCCACCCGTGCCCAGCCGGCGGCGCAGGCGGTAGCGGCCCAGCACGAGTGGCGCTCCGCCGCGCCCGGCGCGATCGCGGCGCGTGGCTGCGGGCGGCCGGCGTACCGTCGGGGCCTCTGGGGGGGCCGCGGCGCGCCAGCGTACCGTCGGGGCCTCTGGGGGGGCCGCGGCGCGCCGGCGCACCGTCGCGGCCTCTGGGGGGGCCGCGCCGGGCCAGCGTACCGTCGCGGCCTCTGAGCCCGTCTGCACCCGCGCGCGCACGGGCATTCTTTTCGAGGCGAGTCGGCCCTCCCCTGCGGGCAGGCGCGTTCAGAATCGCCTTACCGCCGTCGCGCCGGTCATACTGATCGTTCCCGATCCCGCCAAGGAGCGAGCAGCGTGTCGTTCTTCGACGAGCCGGAGGAGACTCGTACAGAGCCACGGGCGGCCCCGCGCCGACGCCGGCCGACCGCTGGCGGGCGACGCTCACGCCCGGCCACCCGCCAGACGATCCTGATCCGCCAGATCGTGCTGGTCGTCGTAGTCGTGCTGGCGATCGTGCTGATCGCGCTGCTCGTGAACAGCTGCGAGTCCAATGCGCGCAAGACCGCGCTCAAGGACTACAACAACAGCGTCGCCTCGCTGAACGCCCAGTCCGTGAATACGGGCACGAACTTCTTCCACGCCCTGTCCGGCCCGACGAGCGACCCCACTGCACTCCAGACCAACTTGAACCAGTCCGCCTCCGACGCGAGCAGCCAGCTCAGGAAGGCCAAGGGCATCGACACGCCGGACGAGGTCAAGAGCGCCCAGCAGGACTTCGTGCAGGCCCTCCAGATGCGCGCCGACGGGGTGAGGAACATCGCCGGACAGGTTCAGCCCGCGCTGAACTCGCAGTCGAGCAAGCAGGCGGTCAACACGATCGCCGCCGAGATGGCGCGTTTCTACGCGTCGGACGTGCTCTACATCAACTATGCCGTGCCGCAGATCATCGGCGCGCTCCGCGCCGCGGGAATCGCGGTGGGCGGCCTCGGCGGTCAGCAGGTGAACTCCAGCCAGTTCCTGCCCTCGATCAACTGGCTGAACCCGACGAGCGTCGCCCAACAGCTTCACGTCTCCTCGCCCAGCCCCGCGCCGGCCGTCAAGGCCGCCCCCGGCGTCCACGGACACGCAATGCAGTCGGTGAGCGTCGGCGGCACTGCCCTGTCGAGCGGATCCACCAACACGATCCCGGCCAGCCCACCCCCGACGTTCACCTGCGTGTTCACCAACGACGGCCAGAACAACGAGACGAACGTGGTCGTCAAGGTGACGGTCGTGGGGCCCGGCCTGAGCGGACAGGCAGTCGTCCCCCAGACGGTCCCGGGTCATCAATACACGGCGCAGGTGGCTCTCAGCTCCGCGCCTCCGAAGGGCACCTACCCGGTCACCGCGACCGTCGAGAAGGTTCCCGGCGAGACCGTGACCACCCACAACACAGAGAGGTTCCAGGTCACCTTCCAGTAGGACTTCGCGCCCCTCGAGATCTGGCGTGACCGTATCCTGTCGGCAGTGCACAACCTGACCAGCACGGCTGGGATCGTCGCGATGGCCGCAGGCGCCGTCGCCCTGCTGGCCCTCCTTATCTGCGCGATCCTCTGGCTCAAGCTGCGCCGGCTGCGGGCCGCCCAGCGCATGATCCTGGGCGGTCGGGAGCAGGACCTGGTCGGGCATGCCGCCTCGATCCAGGATCAGTTCGAAGCGCTCTACGGCTACGTCCAGGACGCAGCCGAGCGCCTCGACGCCCGCATGACCACCGCCGAGCGCCGCATCGACCACGCGGTGGCCTACCACGCGCTCATCCGCTACGACGCGTACGGAGAGATGTCGGGCCTCCAATCGACCTCTATCGCCCTGCTCGACGCCAACCGCTCGGGGCTGGTCCTGTCCTCGATCCACCACCGCGATCAGGCCCGGCTGTACGCCAAGGAGGTTCGCGAGGGCAAGCCCGAGCTCGAGCTCTCGCCCGAGGAGGACGAGGCGATCCGCCGCGCGCTCGGGGCCGACGGGCGCCAGCAGACGAGCTAGCTCCGGGGGACATGCGCGTCGCGTACTTCGGCCCGGAGGGCACGTTTACCCAGGAGGCGCTGATCAGCGCGACCTCCGGCCAGCAGCTCGACCTGGTCCCGCAGCCGACGATCTACGACACGGTGATGGCGGTTCACTTCGGGTCGGTGCAGCGGGCCCTGGTCCCGATCGAGAACTCCCTCGAGGGCTCGGTCAACGCCACCCTGGACGCCCTGGCCATGGAGACCGAGGACGTCGCGATCCTCGGCGAGGTCGTCCATCCCATCCGCCACTGCCTGATCGCCCGTACTGCGCTCGAGCTGTCCGAGATCGAGGCGGTGGTGTCTCACCCGCAGGCGACCGCGCAGTGCGCCCGCTTCATCCGCTCCCGGCTCCCCCACGCGCAGGTGCTGGCCGGCAGCTCGACCGCGGAGGCCGTCCGCAGCGTGGCCGAGCACGACGGACCGTGGGCGGCGCTCGGCAACCGCCTGGCGGCTGAACGCTACCGCTGCCATGTGCTCCGCGCCGGGGTGGAGGACGTGCCCGACAACGAGACCCGGTTCGTGTGGCTCGGGCCGATCGGCGCGCCGGCCGGCGGCCCCGAATCCTCGAAGCCGCCCATCGGGCCCTGGAAGACCGCGATCGTCTTTTGGGGGATGGGAGCCGAAGCGCCCGGCTGGCTCGTCCACTGCCTCTCGGAGTTCGCCAGCCGGGAGGTCAACCTGACCCGGATCGAGTCGCGTCCCCGCAAGCAGGGCCTCGGCCGCTACATGTTCTTCCTCGATCTGGAGGGCCGCGACATCGAGCCACATGTGGCCGACGCGCTCGCCGGCCTGCGCGCCCACGTCGAGGTCCTCCGCGTGCTTGGGTCGTTCCCGGCCGCGGTCGTGTGATGCGCCGCGTGGCGCAGTGCGCTTCGTGCCAGCCGCGGTCCCTTGATGCGCCGCGTCTGGCCCGGATCCCGCAGGCCGACCTGGACGGCCCCTACGCCTCGGTGTGAGGGTCTTGTGAAGACGGTGCCTAGGCCGCCTGGACCCCATTCGGTCCGCGGGATGCGTCGCTACACTGGCGCCACCCATGCCCTCCTCAGCGCCAGCGCCAGTCTGGTCCGCGTCGCCTCCAGAGCACCAGCGACGCGGACGTGAGGTTGGCCGGGTGCTCGTGTTGAACGCGACGTACGAGCCGATCAACGTCTGCACGGTTAGGCGGGCCGTAGTCCTGCTGCTCAAGGAGAAGGCGGAGGTGATCGAGCGCGCCGACTGGCAGCTGCATTCGGCGACGACAACGATCGCGCGGCCGGTGGTGATTCGCCTGGTCAGCTACGTGCGCATTCCGCGCGACACGCACCGGCGCAAGATCACCCGCCGCGCCGTGTTCGCGCGCGACAACTGGACCTGCCAGTACTGCGGCTCGCGCTCGAACCTCACCGTCGACCATGTGATCCCCCGGTCCAAGGGCGGTGGCTCGAGCTGGGACAACATCGTTGCCTCCTGCGCCCCGTGCAACCGGCGCAAGGGAGACGCCCTGCCCCGCCAGGTCGGCATGCGCCTCCTCAAGCAGCCCCGGACCCCCAGCGCCACCGTATTCATCCACGTGGCGAGCCCCACCATTCCGATTGCCTGGCAGCAGTACCTCGCCGCCTAGGCGAAGGCCCGTGAGATCTCGCTTAGCGTCCCTGCCTGTGCGTTTCATCCCGGGCCGCGGCGGTAGCCTCCCGCACGGATGACCGCGAGCACGAGCGACGTCGACCAGGAGGTCCGTGAGCGGCTGCTCCAGGCCTGGCGCGGCGAGATCGAGGCGGGCCGCGTATATGAACTCATCGCCGAACGGATGCCCGAGCGCGAGGCGGAGATCCTGCGCCGCATGGCGGACGCCGAGAGCGGCCATCGCCGGCGACTGGAGGCGCGGATGGGGGAGCTGGGGATTCCGGTTCCCGCACCCGACAGCGTGCATCTTTCCCCATGGCTGCGCCTCCAAGCCCGCGTAGCCCCGGTCGATCGGCTCCTCGCCGCGCGCGAGGCGGCCGAAGACGACGAGGTCGACGACCTGTACAAGCGCTCCACCGGCGACCCGGTGACCGACGAACTGCTGCGCGCGATTCGCAAGGAGGAGCGCTCCCACTCCCACGCAGTCAACGAGATGCGCTCCGGACGCCCCGAGGGGATCAGCGACGCCGATGCCCCGGCTCGCGCGCACCCGGCACAGCTGCGGCTCGACAAGATCATCGGCCGCGAGAAGTGGCACCGGACCGGCGGCGGCTGGATCAGCGGCGCGATCTACGGGGCCAACGACGGACTCGCCGCAGTGTTCGGAATCGTCGCCGGTGTCTCCGGCGCCACCGGCGGGTCGACCTTCGTCCTGACCGCCGGCGTGTCGGCCGCGGTCGCCTCGGCGCTCTCGATGGCGACGGGCGCGTTCCTGGCCGAGCGCTCGGAGGCCGAGGTGGCGGCGGCCAACGTCGAACGCGAGCGACAGGAGATCGCCGAGCATCCCGAGGAGGAGCAGGAGGAGCTCTCGCTCTTCTACCAGCTGAAGGGAGTCGACCAGCCGACCGCCGACGCCATGGCCGAGCAGCTCGCCAAGCAGCCCGATGCCATGCTCCAGGCGCTGTCAGCCGAAGAGTTCGGCGTCGCCGGTGATCGTGGTGACCCGGCACAGGCTGCGGTCGCGGCCGGGATCTCGACCGGCCTCGGCGCGATCGTCCCGGTCATCCCGTTCATCTTCACAACCGGCACCGTGGCCATCGTTGCCGCGGCGGTCATCTCCCTGATCGCCCACTTCCTGGTCGGAGCCGCGAAGTCGCTGGTCACGCTCAGGAGCTGGTGGTCGGCAGGACTGGAGATGACGCTCGCCGGCGTGATCGTCGGCGGGGCGACCTATCTCGTAGGTCTCGCGCTCCCGACCTGAGAAAACTGCGGCCGGAGACCGTTCGGGCCCGCCGGCGGTGCGCGATCAGCGAGCAACTCCACGGCGGACGCCCACGCGCTGCAGGGCCTTGGCGCCCTGAAATGGATGAAGGGCGCCGTCGACGTCGGCGCCCTTCACAGTTGGCTGGCATCACCGGAACGAGCTGGTGCATGCC
>JAFAZZ010000421.1 GCA_019239375.1 Solirubrobacterales bacterium
GGACCCCGGTCTTCTTGTCGGCGCAGACGGTGATCGTCTTGGTCTTGCTGGCGGCGACTGCGTAGCCGCCACCGAGACCGACGGCCAGGACCAGGAGAAGCGCAAGGTAGGGAATGGGATTTCTTCGGAGACGGGTCATCGGCGCTCCTTAGCCGTTCGGGGACTGGATCGGCCCAAGCGCGCCGGATGCCCCGGTTGGACTGACGGTCGCGCGAGGCGAACGTGACGGGTGACTGGATACAGGCGAGCTCGCGGGAGGCGGGGGCGCGCTCGTGGCGTCGCTGGTCCCGCTGCCGGCCGCGCTGAGGGTTGGCTGATGGGTCGTAGTAACCGCGGGGGCGGGGGACACCTCGGTGGACGCCGACCCTGCGTAGTCCACCGGAGGACTCGCCGGGCGACGAGCCGTCTCATACACGCGCTTGAGCAGCGGCCGACCCCGCAGAGTCAAGCGGGCGACCGGGGCGTGATGCTGCGTGACCCGCGCCTGGGTCGAGGGGGTCCTCACGTCGAGCTGGGCGAGGCCGCGTTCCAACATCCGGGACAGACTGGTGCTCAGAACGGCCGCCATGTTCACTTTCGGGCTGCTGGCTTCGCGCGACGACGGCCCCGTGAGCCCAAACGCAACAGCGACGGCGGTAGCGACGGCCAGCGCCAGGCCCGCTGCGAGTGCAGCGCGCCGGCGGCCGCGCGCCGGGTGGCCGGCCGGAGGATGAGGCGGAGCTTCGATCTCATCGACTGCCGGGACCTGCAGCGCGTCGTGAACCGAGGCCGAGCGCTCGCCCCAGAAGTCGGCCGCGCTCGGTGGCGGTGGCGGGTCCGGCATGTCGGGCGGCGCCAGCGGGCGTCCGAACGGCACGAGCTCCTCGCGCGGGCCGAGCCAGTCGCGAGGGAGGCGTACGACGTTTCCGGTCGGCTGACCCCGGTCATCTCCCTCGATATCCCGCCCTTCCCTCAACCCCGTTGCCGACCTTTTCCAGCGGTTTTTCGATGACGGCGGCTCTGCCGTCCTGCTCGGGCGGTATTATAATCCTGAATTAGTTCCAGTTGGACTCAATTAGCAAAGATTCTGATGAATTCTCCCGAGCCTGAAGCCTCCTTTCTGACCGTCGCGGAGGTAGCCGACATCCTTAAGCTGAACCAGCAGACGGTGCGGAACTGGATCGATCAGGGGTCGCTGCCGGCTGTGCGGGTGGGGCGGAGGGTGCGGATCAAGCGGTCGGATTTCGAGCGGGTACTCGCTGAGTCGTACACAGGCGGTCCAGGTGCCGCGCCGCAGGACGCTGGGCCGAGCGCGGAGGACTTCTGGGGCGGCGAGCCGGTCGGCGTCGTGGACCCAGGTTTCGGGACGGAGGAGGGCATGGCCGCCTCTGATCAGGCATGAGCTTCCGCGCCGACCTCGACCGGCAGCGTGCACAGATCATGCGGGCGGTTCGGCAAGCCGGAAACGCCTGGGCGGAGGCCATGAAGGCGCACAAGCTCGCGCCACCGGACGCCCGCTTCACAGCGCGTCTGCAAGCGCTATCCGAGGCGGCGGAGCGGGAACAGGTGGCGTGGGAGCACGCGCATGCCGCCGGCTTGATGTGGCGCCCAATCCCGGGGGCAGAGAACGCTGAGCCGCCCTACGAGCTCCGTCCCGGGACAGGCCGGCGTGGCCCCGCGGAATTGTGGGCGCGCTTCGACGAGACCGTCGCGGCCTTGAACCGCGCGATTACCGGATCGAGCGCGGCGGAAGTGGCCGATGCGTTCGGCGAGCTGTCTGGCGCCGCCGGCGCGCTCGCGGACGCTGTCGCGCGTGAGGACGGGGCGGCCGCGTCTCGTACAGCGGCTTAGCCGCCGCGAGCATCTCCGCCCCGCGGTGGGGCGCGATGCGGATCGGAGTGGAGAAATGCGTCCGGCATGAACCAGTAGGCGTCCTCGCTGCGCAGCCTGGTCGAAAGAACGACGTATATGAGGCTGTCGCAAAACTCGGTGGTTGGTAGTGGTGCGGCGGGTTTTTGGTCAAGGGTTTGGGGTGTGGTTCTGTCCGGTTGGGTTGACAGAATGACCTCCTGAGCAGGGCTTTTACGGCTGACTGCAGCAGCCGGGG
>JAFAZZ010000436.1 GCA_019239375.1 Solirubrobacterales bacterium
CGAAGCCCAGTCCGGCCTGAAGGCCGCCGCGGGTGTTGGCGCCGCAGTCCACGAGGCGTGCCCCGCGCTCCATCGTCCTGACCTCGATCCCGAGCGCGCCGGCGTCCACCACCAGCCCATCCACGAGCGCGGCAGCCCGTTCGTTCATCGACAGGCTCATGCGCCGACCTCCTCCTCATCGAAGATCAAGATCTCGCCCCGCGCAAGCTCGGTCCGGTCGCCGGACCAGCGCGACCAGCTGCCGCCAATGAGCTCATCGCCGACCGGCAGGCCGAGCTCACGGATTCGACGCAACTGCAGTCGCAAGGCCGGGGGACGAAAGCGAATGGCGAGGGCATACACCGGCAGTGGTTCGACTGCCCGGCCCGAGACGAGGCTGCCACGCTTGTTGCCGAGCCCGGCCTCGTCGCCAATGCCGCCCAGCGCGATCACCGTTCCGGCGAGCATCCGCAATCCGGCACCTGCTCCGGTTCGACCGCCGACTGCCACCAGCCCGCGCCGCATGCCGGCGCCGGCCTCTTCACCGGCGTCGCCCGACACGACGATCTCGCCACCGGTCATCCCTACGCGGGCGCCGGGGTACGCCGCCCCAAGCCGCGCGCCGGCATCGCCGACGATCCGCAACACCCCGCCGGACATCTCGGCGCCCCCCCAGGCGCCCACGTCGCCTCGCGTTTCGATCTCGCCGCTCGACATGCCAGCGCCTATCCCATCGAACCGGCGCAGGTCGCCGGTCAGCACGAGCTTCTCCTCCTCGGCGCCCGCGCCGGATACCTCGAACAGGTCGCCTGCGGCCACCGTCTCACCACCGCAGCGGAGCTTGACGGCGGCGACCGCGGAGGCATTCAGCCCCCGCAGCCGCTCGGGGATCAGCGGGGCCGCGATTACCCGCGCCGGCGGCTGCGCTCGCAATGTCAGGGTCAGGCTCACGGCGGGTCGCGCAGCTCGGACAGCGGGAAGTGGAACTCGCCGAGCTTGCCGCCGAAGTTGGCGGCGGTGACGTGGGTTGCGCCGGCGCCCGCGCCGGCGTGCAGCCCGCGGCGCATCGCCTCGCGCACGGCCTCCTCGGAGACGCCGTCGATCACGATCTCGAACAGCGCGCCCACGCCGTCAGGGACGAGCGTGTCGGGGACCTGAGCGCGCAGCGTTGGGCTCAGTTGATGGTTGGTCGAGGCGGGCATGGACTTGGAGGTCAGCGCGCCTACCTTGCTGCCGCTTCGGACGATCCCGCCCGGGAACGGCAGCGCGATACCCTCACCGCGCATTGCGTCGGCGGCCGCCCGCGCCGCGGCGAGCGCGGCGTCGTCGTCCTCTGCCCCGATCACCAGGTTCCCGCCTCCGACCCCGCGGCCCACCCCGACCGACTCGCAGACCAGGAACTCGCCCTCCATTACCGGAATGCGCCAGAAGCGCCGTCCGGCGATCACCTTGCTGGCCTGAAAGCCGTCGCCGAAGTAGCGCAGGCTCCCGCCCAGGGCCGCCGTCCTCTCGGCTCCGGGGAGCCCATCGAAGCACGCGGTCGTGGGGCAGGTCATGACGCTCTGGCCGACGCGCTCGAGCACTCGCTTGGCCACGCCTTCGCGGTCCATGGCAAACAGCAGCACGGTGACCCCGGGCCGGCCGTCCGGCGTGTGCTCGGCCTCGAGCCGGCGCTCGATCGCCGCTTCGCACTTACAGCCGATCACCGAGGTGGCAAAGCCCGTCATCGAGCGCGCCGCCTCCAATGCCCACGCGTCGGTCGCCGCCGTGATCACGAGTCGTGCATAGCGCATCGGAAACGCCTCGGCGAACGTGTCCGCGACCTCGGTGGCGCCGACCACGTAGCCGCTCACGAACGCGCCTCCCGGGCCTCGACGATCCGCGCGGGCTCGCGCAGCGCCGGATCGTGCACCGGGTAGTGCTCGAACGCCACCGTGTAGCGCTCGCCGAACAGCGGCTCCAGAGCGGAACTGATCTCGGGATCGAACGCGGCGCGGCTCGAGAGCAGCAGCCCATCGTCGGATCGGCGCAGATCGCCTTCCTCGACGACCACCTCGCCGGCCTTGATCACGTAACGGGGCGTGGCGAACATCTCCTCGCGGTCGGGGCGGTCGTGGTAGATCGTGACATCGGCGTCAGCGCCGACGCCGAGGTGTCCCTTCTCGCGCAGGCCGAGCCGGCGAGCCGGTGCGGCGCGGGTGATGATCGCGATCTCGTTCAACGTGTATTCCCGGTCCAGTCCGTCGGTGAGGGCCGTGCGGCCGATCGCCCGTTGATTGGCTCGAGCCATCTGATCCTCCCTGAACGCCCGATCCATCAGCAATCGGATCAACTTCGGGTAGGACAGGAACGAGCCGCCGTTGGGATGGTCCGTGGACAGCATGACCTGCCAAGGGTTCTGGCCCAGCAGGAACAGCTCCAGCCCGATCCCCCATTGCAGCGCATGCACGTAATTGCCCGACCGATAGCGATACGGGACGATTCCGCAGCCAGTCTCCACCTCGGTGTCGTGGTTGAGCCACTTCTCGGCGCCAAGATCGCGGAGGATGGCTGAGACCGGAGCGTCCGCGGTCATCGTCACCGCCGGCCCGAACATCACCTGGCCCACATCGGCGGTGATTTCCGGATGGGCCGCCAGGTACTCGATCAGCTCTGGGGCGCGGGACCGAGGCAGGCCCCCGGGTTTGCCGCCATAGCTGTGAAACTGGAGGTGGGCGAAGTGCGCCTGGCGCCCCGAGACCGTGCGCATCGTCTCGAGCGTCGTGTCGGCGTTGCCGGGCACCCCCAGGTTGTTGGCGTGA
>JAFAZZ010000040.1 GCA_019239375.1 Solirubrobacterales bacterium
CGTGTACGCCGTCGGTAACAGCAAACTGTTCTCCGGCGCGCACCTCAACCCGGCGGTCACGCTGGGTGTGTGGATCCACGGGGGCATCACCGGCTCGCAGGCGTGGAAATACTTCCTCGGGGAGATGATCGGCGCCATGGTCGGCGCATTCCTCGTCTTCCTCGCTTACTACCTGCACTGGAGGGACACGGAGGATCCAGGGTTGAAGCTGGCGGTCTTCTCGACCGGCCCGGCGGTCCGCAACTACGCGTGGAACCTGGTCACCGAGATCGTCGGCACGTTCGTGCTGATGTTCGGCGTCCTGTTCCTCGGCGCCCCGTGGAACACCTACACGTCGGGCATCGGGCCGCTGCTTGTCGGTCTGCTGGTGTTGGCCATCGGCCTGTCGCTCGGCGGTCCGACGGGTTACGCGATCAACCCGGCGCGTGACCTGGGACCGCGGATCATGCACGCGATCCTGCCGATTCCAGGTAAGGGCGGATCGGATTGGTCGTACGCCTGGGTGCCGGTCCTCGGCCCGCTGATCGGTGGAGCGCTCGCGGCAATCTTCTTCGACGCTGTCTTCGGCAGCGCCCCGATCTAAGGCGACAGCGATGAAGAAGCTGATCAACGCGCCCGACGCGGTCCTTCAGGACGCGCTCCACGGCGTCGAGGCGGCGCACGGTGATCGGGTGCGCGTGTCCTATGACCCTGCGTTCGTGGTGCGCCGCGACGCGCCGGTTCAGGGCAAGGTCGGACTGGTCTCTGGAGGGGGTTCGGGCCACGAGCCGATGCACGGTGGCTTCGTCGGCGTCGGCATGCTGGACGCCGCGTGCCCGGGCGAGGTATTCACCTCGCCGACACCGGACCAGATGATCGAGGCGACCAAGGCGGTCAACGGCGGCGCCGGCGTGGTGCACATCGTCAAGAACTACACGGGCGACGTGATGAACTTCGACATGGCGGCCGAGATGGGCCGCGGCGAAGACATCGAGGTCGAGACCGTCTTGACTAACGATGACGTGGCGGTGGAGGACTCGCTCTACACGGCCGGTCGTCGCGGCGTCGGCGTGACCGTGCTCGTCGAGAAGATCTGCGGCGGCGCGGCCGAGGACGGCCGCTCCTTGCAGGAGGTCGCGGACCTGGGACGCCGGGTCAACGCCAACGGCCGCTCGATGGGCATGGCGCTGACCCCGTGCATCACCCCGGCGTCCGGTAATCCGAGCTTCGAGCTAGGCGAAGACGAGGTCGAGATCGGCATCGGGATCCACGGCGAGCCCGGCCGCTATCGAGAGAAGATCGCGCCCGCCTCCCAGATCGCCGAGCGCCTGATGACGCCTATACTCGAGGACCTCCCGTTCTCAAGCGGCGATCGGCTGCTGGTCTTCGTCAACGGGATGGGCGGCACGCCGCTGATCGAGCTGTACGTGATGTACAGCGAGGTGGCGAAGATCGCCGAGCAGCGCGGCTTGACGATCGAGCGCAACCTAGTCGGCAACTACATCACGTCGCTCGAGATGCAGGGCTGCTCGATCACGCTGGTCAAGCTCGACGAGGAGATGGTCCGGTACTGGGATGCCCCCGTGAACACTCCCGCCCTGCGCTGGGGCGTGTGATGGTGGCGGTCCGGGACGCCTAGCGGTGGCAATAACGCGCGACCAGACGCTGGACTGGATGCGCCGCTTTGCCGGTGAGATGGCCGAACATCGCCAGGAGCTCGTCGCGCTGGACACGGCGATCGGTGACGGTGACCACGGAACCAACATGAACCGCGGGATGACCAAGGCGCTGGAGAAGCTAGACGGCGCCGAACAGGCCGCATCCGGTGCGGTGCTCAAGACCGTGGCGATGGCGCTCGTGTCGAGTGTGGGAGGGGCGGCGGGGCCGTTGTACGGAACGCTGTTCCTCCAGATGGGCACCGCGTTGACCGGCGTGCAGGAGGTCGGCCTGTCCGCGTACGCCACGGCCTGGCGCAAGGCGCTGCAAGGAGTCCAGGCCCGTGGGAAGGCGGAGCCCGGCGACAAGACGATGGTGGACGCGCTCATCCCGGCGGTGGAGGCGCTGGAGAGCGCATCTGACCTAAACGGCGGTCTGCGTGCCGCCGCGCAGGCTGCCGAGGAAGGCATGAAGGCAACGACGCCGCTCATCGCGCGCAAGGGGCGCGCCAGCTACCTGGGTGAACGGAGCAAGGACCACCAGGACCCAGGCGCGACCTCCACCTACTACCTCTTCAAGAGCGCCGCCGAGGCGCTGGCGGACTGAAAGGACGGAAATGCCGAAGTACGCAATTGCACTGGATCAGGGGACGACCAGTTCGCGGGCGATGGTCTTCAACCACGAAGGGCGGGTGGAAGCCGTCTCGCAAAAGGAGCACGAGCAGATCTATCCCAAGCCGGGCTGGGTGGAACACGATGCCAAGGAGATCTGGGCGCGCTGCCAGGAGGTGATCGACGAGGCGGTCGAGAAAGCGGGCGCGAGCAAGGACGACATCGCCGCGCTCGGCATCACCAACCAGCGCGAAACCGCGGTGGTGTGGGATCGCAACACGGGGGAGCCCGTGATGAACGCGATCGTCTGGCAGGACACCCGCACCGACAAGCTCGTCGACGAGTTGTCGGCCGACGGCGGTCAGAATCGTTTCCAGAGCAAGGTCGGGCTACCGCTGGCCACCTACTTCTCGGCCCCGAAGGTTCGCTGGATCCTCGACAACGTCGACGGTGCCCGCGAGAAGGCCGAGGCCGGAGATCTGGTGTTCGGCAACATGGACACCTGGTGCATCTGGAACCTGACCGGCGGCACCAACGGCGGCTTGCACATCACGGACGTCACGAACGCGAGCCGGACGATGCTGATGGACCTCGAGTCGCTTTCCTGGGACGACGACATCGCCTCGACGATCGGCGTGCCCAAGTCGATGCTGCCCGAGATCAAGGCCTCGAGCGAGGTGTACGGCGAGGTAAAGAGCGGCGCCCTCACCGGCATCCCGATCGCGGGCGACCTCGGCGACCAGCAGGCGGCCACGTTCGGCCAGGCGTGCTTCGACACCGGCGATGCCAAGAACACGTATGGCACGGGCAACTTCATGCTGCTGAACACGAGCACGGAGGCCGTGCAGTCCAAGTCGGGTCTCCTCACCACCGCGTGCTACAAGATCGGCGACCAGCCGGCGGTGTACGCGCTGGAGGGCTCGATCGCCATCACCGGCGCGCTCGTGCAGTGGCTGCGCGACAACCTCAAGATGATCAAGGCGGCGCCGGAGGTCGAGGAGCTGGCGCAGACCGTCGAAGACAACGGCGGTCTTTACATCGTGCCGGCGTTCTCCGGCCTGTTCGCCCCGTACTGGAAGTCCAACGCCCGCGGCGTGTTCGCCGGCCTGACCCGCTATGTCAACGCCGGCCACATCGCCCGGGCCGCGCTGGAGGCCACCGCGTTCCAGACTCGCGAGGTGATGGATGCCATGGAGGCCGATTCGGGCGTCAAGATGAACGAGCTGAAGGTCGACGGCGGGATGGTCGCCAACGACCTACTGATGCAGTTCCAGGCCGACATCCTCGGCGTGCCGGTCATCCGTCCGGTGGTCGCCGAGACAACCGCCCTCGGCGCGGCCTACGCGGCGGGCATGGCCGTCGATTTCTGGAGCAGCGAGCAGGAGGTCCGCGACAACTGGGCCGAGGACAAGCGCTGGGAGCCCAACATGGACGCCGGCAAGCGCGACGAGTACTACAAGTACTGGAAGCGGGCGGTCACCCGAACCTTCGACTGGTTCGACGCCGGCAGCTGATCGCACAGGCGTGAGGTTGAGGGCGGCCCCACTCGGCCGCCCTCGACTCGGTAGGCTCAAGCGATGGCCACGCTAACCACCGACGTCCTGGTGATCGGCGGGGGCGCCACCGGTGCCGGCGTGGCCTGGGACGCGGCGCTGCGCGGCCTCGACGTCGTGCTCGTCGATCGCGGCGATCTGGCCGAGGGCACCAGCGGCCGCTTCCATGGTCTGCTGCACTCGGGCGGGCGCTACGCCGTCAAGGATCCACGCGCCGCCGAGGAATGCATCGCCGAGAACCGTATCCTTCGGCGGGTCGCGGCCGACTGCATCGAAGACACCGGCGGCTTCTTCGTCACAACGCCGTGGGACGACCCGGCCTATGCCGACCGCTTCGCCCCGGGATGCGCCGCCACCGGGGTCGACTGCGAGGAAATCGACCCGGCGGTGGCGCTCAAGGAGGAGCCGCGCCTGAACCCCGAGGTCTCGCGGGTGTTCCGCGTTCCGGACGCCAACATCGACGTGTGGAAGACGGTCTGGGCGCTGGCCCGGGGCGCGCAGCAGCGCGGTGCGCGTGTGCTGCCCTACCACGCAGCGGTGGCCATCCATCGCGACGGCGACCGCGTGAGTGGCGCGCGGCTGCGTGGCTCGCGCTCGGGCGAGGAACTCGACGTGGAGGCCCGGGTGACCGTGAACGCAGCGGGGGCGTGGGCCGGTCAGCTCGCCGACCTGGCTGGGATCGAGGGGGTCCGCGTACTGCCGGGCCGGGGGATCATGATCGCGATGAACCACCGGCTGGTCAACACGTGCGTGAACCGCTGCCAGATGCCCACCGACGGTGACATCATCGTGCCGATCCGGACCGTGTGCGTGATCGGCACGACCGACGTGCACACCGACGATCCCGACGATCACACGGTGTTCCAGGCCGAGGTCGACGCGATGCTCGATGACGGCGAGAAGCTTGTGCCCGGCTTCCGCCGCGCCCGCGCGCTGCGCGTGTGGACCGGCGTGCGGCCGCTGTTCGAGGACACCAAGGCGGCCGATACCGACACGCGTGACGTCACGCGCGCGCACGCCCTGCTCGACCACGCCGAGCGCGACGGCGTGCAGGGGTTCGTGACCATCACCGGCGGCAAGCTGACCACCTTCCGGCTGATGGCCGAGGAGACGGTCGATGCCCTCTGCCGCCAGCTCGGCGAGCAGCGCGCGTGCACCACGAGCACCGAGCCTGTCCCCGGCTCCGAGGAGCACGTGACCTACCACCTGGGCGAGCGCCTGGAGCGCAAGGAGCAGCATCTGAGCGATCATCAGCTGATCTGCGAGTGCGAGATGGTCCCGCGCTGGAAGCTCGAGGAGACCATGCGCCGCCGCGCCAGCACCAACCTCGATGACATCCGGCGACTGCTGCGCCTCGGGATGGGGCCGTGTCAGGGCGGGTTCTGCATCTACCGCGCCACCGGGATCCTGCACGGCCTCGACGGGCTGACCGGCCAGCAGGCTGACGAGACGCTCCGGCGCTTTTTGCAGGAACGCTGGAAAGGCGTGTGGCCGGTCTTGTACGGCGACCAGCTTCGCCAGGCTCGTCTCGACGACTGGATCTTCCAGGGCGTGCTCGGCGTGGAGCACCTCCCGGCATGAGGGGCGAGCTTCACTACGACGCGGTCGTCATCGGCGCCGGCACCGCGGGACTCGTCGCGGGTGCGCGCCTGGCCGAGGCCGGCGCGCGGGTCTGCGTCGTGGCCAAGGGGGTGGGCTCGACCCATCTCGCGCCGGGGACGATCGACGTGCTCGGCTACGCCCCCGAACGCGTGGGCTCGCCCGGCGGCGCGCTTGAGGAATTCGCCGCGGCGCATCCCGACCACCCCTACGCGGTGCTCGGACATGAGGTCGTGGCCGAGGCGCTTCAGTGGCTCGCAGCGCGCGTGGCCGATGGCCCGCTTCCCGGCTATCGCTACGTCGGCAGCCTCGAACGCAACCACCTGCTGCCGACGGCGATCGGCGTGCTGCGTCCGTCCGCGCTCGTCCCCGAGACGATGGCGGCCGGCGATGCGCAGTCGTCCGACCGCGTGTGCGTGGTGGGCTCGCGCTCGCTGCGCGACTTCCACCCGGCCCTCTGCGCCGCCAACCTCAGCCGTGCCGGCATCGCGGCGCGCGCGGTGGATATCGAGATCGAGGTCGACCGGGCGGACGAGAACGCCCTCGGCCTGGCGCGGCGCTTCGACGATCCGGCCTGGCGCAAGGGCTTCGCCGCCCGGCTCGCGCTCAAGCTGCAGGCCAACGAGCGCGTGGGGCTGCCCGCGATGCTGGGCGCGCGCGACCCGCACGGCGTACTGGGCGATCTGGAGCAGCGGCTGGGCCGCCGTGTGTTCGAGATCCCCACCCTGCCTCCGTCGGTGCCCGGGATGCGCCTATTCGAGATCCTCCGGAGCGCGCTGCGCCGCGCCGGCGGGCGTCTCGTCCTGGGCGCCGAGGTCATCAGCCACAACCGTTCCGGCTCCCGCGTGGCCACGGTGGCCACGCACGCCGGTGGACGGGATGTCCGCTACGCGGCTTCCTGGTTCGTGCTCGCCGCCGGCGGCTTCGCCTCGGGGGCAATCGAGCTCGACTCGAGCTGGACCACCCACGAGCGCGTTCTCGGGCTGCCCCTCCGCGGCGTGCCGGACGAAGAACAGCCGCGGTTCGTGGCCGAGTATCTGGCCGAGCAGCCGATGAGCCGGGTGGGGGTCGCGGTCGACGCCGAACTGCGC
>JAFAZZ010000097.1 GCA_019239375.1 Solirubrobacterales bacterium
GCTCGGGCACCCGGCCCGGCGGCATCGACTGCTGCGGCGCCTCGTGGTCCGGGATGTTCACGCGCGAGCGCACCAGGTACAGCGGCCGGCCTTTGACCTCGTCGTAGATCCGGCCTACGTACTCGCCGATGATGCCCAGCGCGATCAGCTGGATTCCTCCGAGCAGGAGTACCGCGATGGTGACCGAGCCGAACCCGGGGAGGTAGGACCCGGCCAGTCGCAGCGCCACCACGACCGGGATCGCGATGAAGGCCAGCGTCGAGATGAGGAAGCCCAACAGCGTGGCGAGCTGGAGCGGCCGGTGTGAGAACGAGGAGATCGCATCCAGCGAGAACCGCAGCATCTTTCCGAGCGTGTACTTCGTCTCGCCCGCATAGCGAGCGTCGCGCATGTACGGAACCGCCGCCTGCCGATAACCGACCCAGACCGTCATGCCGCGCAGGAAGCGGTTGCGTTCGCGCATCGACAGGAGCGCATCGAGCGCGTGGCGATCGAGCATTCGGAAGTCGCCCGCGTTGTGCCGCAGTTCCACCTGGGCCAGCCGATCGAACAGGGCGTAAAACCAGCGGGCGGTGGCCAGCTTGAAGCGCGATTCGCCCGCCCGCTGCTCGCGCACGGCATAGATCACGTCGCAGCCCGCGCGCCAGTGATCGAGCATCTGCGGGATCAGTTCGGGTGGGTCCTGGAGGTCGGCGTCGAGCATCACGACGGCATCGCCCCGAGCGTGGTCAAGCCCCGCCGTCAGCGCCGTCTGGTGCCCGAAGTTCCGCGAGAGCCGGACCACGCGGACGCGAGGATCGTTCATGGCCAGCTTCTCCAGCTCGCGATCGGAGCCGTCGGTCGAACCGTCGTCGACCAGGATGATCTCGAACTGTATGCCCTGGAGGGCCGAGGACACTCGCGCGTAGAACGGCTCGATCGTCGCCACCTCGTTGTAGACCGGCGCGACGACGCTGAGCAGCTTCAGCGACCGCCCGCCGTCGGCTGGACCGGGAGGCTGGTTTACGCCTGGATGCTGGAGCGAGGTCACAGGCCGAGCGCCGTGTTGCCGTGGGGGATGTAGGCGAGCAGCTGGAAGCAGCCGATCAGGCAGGTAAGCAGAATCGACGCGCGCCAGAGCCGGCCGTCCCGGCCGAGGGCGGCCAACGGCATCAGCCACGCGACGTACCACGGCAGAAGCGACCCGGCGCTGACCAGCAGCGCCACCGACGCCCAGCCGGCGCCGGCGATCCAGTCGAGCTCGCCGCGCCACACCCGCCAGATCAGGATGGCCAGCGCCACGGCGAACAGTGCGCCGAGGATCAACGACACCGGGTGGCTGACCGTGCCCAGCCCTAGGCGGGTACCGACGAAGCCGGGGAAGCTCTGCCAGTTGCCGTTGCTCTGCACCTTCTCGATCGTCGCCGGCAGATGCAGCGGGCCGGTTCCGAACACGGCAAACGCGAACGCGCTGAGAACCGTGGCGGCGACCCCGGTGCCGATCAGCAGGTCGCGGCGGCGCGAGCGGTACAGCGATCCGCGCGCTCCGGCCAGCGCAAACGGCAAGACCAGGCCCGCGGTCATCTTGACCCCGACCGCCATCATCATCGACCCGCCGGCCAGGCGGTCGCGGCGCTGAAGGACCAGCAGCACGCCGACCAGGAGCGGCGCCAGCATCAGCAGGTCGTTGTGTCCGCCCCCGACGCCGTAGACCACGATCAACGGGTTGAGGCCGACCAGGGCCGCCGCCCGGACCGGATCGACACCGCGCAGGCGGGCCGCGTTCCAGACGAGCGCGACGACCGCTAGGCTCGACATCGCTGCGATCGCCTTATAGGCAAACACGTTGGCCGGGATGGTCAGCGGCGCCAGCAGGTAGCTGAGCCCGGTAAAGAGCGGGCCGTACACGGTAGGGGTGGAGATCCACTTCGAGCCGATGTAGTAGTACAGCGGATCGCCCGCCAGGGCGTGAGGTCCGGCCAGGTATGGGTTCCAGCCGTTCATGGCCCCGATTCGCCCGTAGACCTGGTAGCTGAACACGTCGGTCGAGAAGAGCGGCGGCGCGAGCAGGATCAGTGCGTGCAGCCCCGCGATCACCCCCAGGACGAGCAATGGGGAGAGCCGGTGGGCCACGCCGACCGTGAGCACGTAGGACGCGAACATGGCCACGATCACGATGGTCAGGCCGGCGCCGCCGAGGTTGATCCCGGTCGTGCCGAACGAGCCGGCGAGTCCGACCAGCCCCACGCCTGCCCGGACGGGCTGGGGCAGCAGGTCGTCGGTGCCGGCAGCCGAAATCGCCACCAGCAGGCCGGTCACCATCATTCCCGTCAGGCCGAGCAGCCCGAGCCGGGTCCGCGATGCCGGGGTGCGCGCGTCTAGCGCGGGCGCTCGCAGCTCGAATGTGCCGCTTCGCGTGGCGCCAAGCGGCGGACTGTCCACGCTCATCGCATACAGCTTGCCCGACCAGCGGTCGGCAAGAGTTTGGTCATTGTTGCCATTACGTTAGGGAGCTTGCGGACGCAATGTTCCTGGCCGAAGTGTCCTCCCGCACGCCTCCCTCAACCCGGCGTGCGCGCTACTCGGTTTCCCTCTACCCGTCACGAGGCGATCCGATTGCGCGCTGCATCGAGCGTCCCGTGAGCCACCGCAGCGGGAGCGCTCCTGCGCAGAAGCGGTACAGCCCACATCGCCTCAAGCGCGATCCGCGTCGACATCTTGCTGGTGCCGACGCTCCGGTCGCGGAACACAATGGGAACCTCGGTGACCCGGAATCCGGCCAACAGTGCGCGATAGGTGACCTCGATCTGAAATACATACCCCTCGGCGCGGACGGTCTCGAGTTCGATGGCCTCCAGCACCCGCCGGTGGATGCACTTGAAGCCTCCGGTCAGGTCGTGGATCGGGACGCCTAGGATGGCACGCGCGTACAGGCCGCCGCCGCGACTGATGAGCCGCCGGATGATGCCCCAATCCTGTACTCCGCCGCCGGGAACATAGCGTGAGCCGAGCACGAGATCGGCGCTCTGAGCGGCTTGGAGGAGCGGCTCGAGGTAGCGCGGGTCGTGCGAGAAGTCAGCGTCCATCTCGATCACGAGCTCGGCGTTGCCACCGAGGGCGCACGCGAATCCGGCCAGGTAGGCGTGGCCGAGGCCGGTCTTGGCGTCACGGTGGAGAACCTCCACCTCCTGGCTCTCGGCCGCGAGCCGATCCGCGATCACACCGGTCCCATCCGGGGAGTTGTCGTCCACGATCAGGATGCGGTGGGAACCGGGGACGAGTCGTTCGAGCTCGGCGGCGGTGGCGCGAACGATGCCTTCGACGTTCGCGGCTTCGTTATAGGTGGGGATCACGACCCAGGCCCGTTCGTGCATCGTCGGGGAGCCTACGACGTGCGGCCGGCTGGAGGGCTGGCGGCGCCGCGCTGGATGGGCGAGATGGTGCGCGCGATGCAGATCAGGCCGAGACTCGGCATCATTGGCCGCGCGGGGGACAATCATGCAGCGCACCGTCGGAGTACGCAAGCGCCCGGGCCCAACCGGGATCCTCGAGCCCGCACCTTCGGTGCGGCGCCGAAGCATGGCCCCACATCATCGCCGCCGCCGGGCGGCGGCGATTCTGGCGCTGACCGCGCTTGGGGTGCTGGCGGCGGTTCTGCTCGTCCGGGCCGGCGGGGTGACCGCAGACCGTGTGGCGGGTCTGCCCGACCACGGGTTCCTCGGGGGGATTCGCGCGCTGGCCGGCTCCGGGCCGGCGTCCTTGGCGGGCGGGGAGGCTGCCGCCGAGAACGCCGCGATCAACCGGACTCTGGCCTACACCCCGTACGTCCGGGTGGCCGGCCGAGAGCACCGCGAGATCGCGCTGACCTTCGACGACGGGCCTGGACCGTACACCCCGCAGATCCTCTCGGTTCTCGAACGCCACGACGTGCCCGCGACCTTCTTCGAAGTCGGCGTGCTCGAGCGCTACTTCTACGCCTCGACCGCCGCCATCGTGGCCGCTGGCGACCCGATCGGCGATCACACCGAGGTGCACGCGCCGATGTCGAGGCTGTCGCCGGCTGACCAGCGCGCGCAGCTGCTCGAGCAGGCAGCGGCAATCGAGCGCCACGGCGCTCGCTTCCCTCGCCTGTTCCGCCCGCCTTACGGGTTGTGGAACGCGGCCACGCTCGCGCTGCTGCACCGGTACCACATGCTGATGGTTCTGTGGACGGTGGATACCAACGACTACCTCCGGCCCGGCGTGCGCGCGATCGTCACGGCCGCCCTGTCCGGCGCGCGGCCCGGCGCGATCATCCTGCTGCACGACGCGGGCGGCAATCGCTCGGAGACGGTTGCCGCGCTGCCGCAGATCATCGCGGGGCTCCGGCGCCGGCATTTTCGGCTCGTGACGGTGCCGAGGCTGCTGCTCGACAACCCGCCGCCGCGCATGCAGAACATCGGCGCGGTGATCGGGGCCGGCGGTTAGTCACCTCGCCGCGTCGGCGCGGCGCCGGTACTGCTACTACCGACGGACGTAGGCGACACGGTTCCAGCTCGGCTCCGGCGCGAGCTGAATCGGCTCGCCGCCGCGGTCGGGCTGGATGTAGACGAACGCCTGCCCGGCCGGGTCGAACCGGACGTCCAGCTCGCCCTCCTTGACGCGCTGGTCGAGCCAGGCTCCGCGGAAGATCAGCCGGCGCAGCCAATGGACGAGGGAGCGGTCCGACGGCCCGACTAGGTCCGGCCAGCAATCGTTCACGTGCTCGCCGAGCGCTGAGGCCGGTTCGGCGACCTCGCCATTGACCACGAGGTTGATGAGGTCCTCGCCCTCATCCTCGTCGACGGTCCCACCGATGAAGCCGAGCTTGCGGGCGGCCTGCTCGCACCGTTCGCGGAAGTCCCGCTCGTTGAAAGTGAACCGGAGCTCACCGTATTCCAGAACGAAGTCCTCGCCCGAGCTGTAGTTCCCGCGCTGGTACATGGGCGTCGGCATCATATGGTGGATTCCTCCGTGGCTGCAGGGCCTGAAAGGGACGTTGCAGGATCCCTTGGAGTCCGCCGAAAACTTCGCTGCAAAGCTCCGGTGCCGACAGCGCGCGGTGACTCTGATTGCATTCAGCGACGCAGCGATCAGAGCACTCAAATGACCCGACCAGACGCCAGCAGCACGACAGGAATGACCTACGACGTCCGCGAGGGCGAGGATCAATCCGTGACCGTGCGGGTGGGCGGCGAGCTCGACATGACGAACGTCGCTGCGCTCAGCGCCGCGGTCCGGCCGGCGGTCGAGCAGAGGCCGGAACGGTTGATCATCGACGTGGGCGAGCTGAGCTTCGCCGACAGCTCCGCTATCGCCCTGTGGGTGCGGTGGGCGAACGCGGTGCCCGAGGTCGAGCTTCGCGGTGCCCGGCCGTTTCTACGCCGGGTCGTCGAGTCGATGGGGCTCAGCGAGATGCTGAAGGTCACGCCATGAGGGACACGCGAACCTTCCCGCACGAACCACAGTCGGTCCCCGCCGCACGACGATTCGCCACCAGCGTGCTTCGTGGCACGTCCGCCGACACGCTGGAGGCCGTCGAGCTGATGGTCTCCGAGCTGGCGACGAACTGCATCCGCCACACGAACAGCGGGTTTGACCTGACGATCACCCGCAGCGGTTCGGACATCCGGGTCGAGGCCACCGACCAGGCCGGCGGGGTACCCACCATGCGCTCGCCCAAGCCGACCGACGCGAGCGGCCGAGGGCTCAAGATCGTCGACATGCTGTCGGCCCGTTGGGGCGTGCAATCTCGCGCCAGCGCAGGGAAGACCGTCTGGTTCATGATCTCTGACGCTGGCGCGCCGGCCGGCGAGCCCTCCCGGAGCTGAGCCGCCGCGCCGGCGCCCTCCGCGGGGATCAGGCTGCGCCTCACCGCGGCGGAGCGGCCGTCGCCTCGGGCACGTTCGAAAGCGGCGCTGGCTCCGCCGGTAGGGGCTCCCGAGCGAACGACAGCAGGATGCCGGTTCCCTCGAGCTCCCTCGGGATGATCCGATCGGTGTCCGGCGCTCGGGCCGGCCGGACGGGCGGTGGCTTCGGTCATCGCGGGGAGGGTGAATTTTGCGCGCTGCAAGCTCTGGCGGGCATGGAACCGCGCGCCACGATCCTGGTCGTCGAGGACCACGGCGCCACCCGTACCTTCCTGGCCGACAACCTGGCAGCGGACGGATACGACGTGATCAAGGCAGAAGGTCTCAGCGAGGCACGCCACTTGCTGGAGCGGGCGTTCCCCGACCTCGCCATCGTCGACCTCGGGCTGGAGGACGGCGACGGCCTCGACCTGCTGAGCGAGGTGCGGGCGGCCGACCGGATCGCCGGCCGTGTCGACCCAGATCTCCCACTGCTCGTGCTGTCCGGTCGCGTGAGCGAGCTCGATCGGCTACGCGGGTTCGACCGCGGCTGCGATGACTACATACTCAAGCCCTTTTCCTATCACGAGCTAAGTGCCCGCGTGCGCGCCCTGCTGCGCCGAACGCGCCACCGCCCGCCGACGGGCCGGGTCCGCGTCGGCTCGCTGGAGCTCGATCCCCTTAGCCGGCAGGTTTGGGTTCGCGGTCAACCGGTCGCTCTGTCGAAGAAGGAGTACGCGCTGCTCCGGGCACTCGCCGGCGAGCCGACACGCGTGTTCACACGCGAGGAGCTCCTGCGCGGCGTCTGGAACTTCCGGGCCATGGGGACCACGAGGACGCTCGACTCGCACGCCTTCCGGTTGCGCCAGAAGCTGGGCCAGGGCGGGGACCGGTTTGTGATCAACGTGTGGGGCGTCGGCTATCGGCTGGTGGACGGAGGTCTCGAGCGGTGATGGCGCTGTCGCTGGGCGGCTGGCTGGCGGCGAGTGGGGCCGGGTTTGCCGCCGGCGCTGTGTGGCGCGCATTGGCCGGGCGCATGGAGACCGTCGCGCGGGCCTGCCATGAGCTGCGCGGGCCGCTCACCGCCGCCAGGCTGGGCCTCCAGCTCGGCGCGAGCACCGGGGAGCTGTCGCCGGCGCGGCTGCGGGCGATCGATCTCGAGCTGGGGCGGGCGGCCCTCGCGCTCGAGGATCTCGACAGCGCGCGAACGCGGCGGATCAAGCCGTGGCGGCCGCCCGAGCCGGTCGACCTGGAGGCGCTGGTGTCGGACTCGGTGGAGGCGTGGCGCGCGACCGCCGCGGCGCGGGGAGTCGAGCTCCAAGCGTCCTGGTCGGGCTCGCCGGCGCGTGTCTGGGGCGATCGACTCCGGCTGGCTCAGGCGACCGGCAACCTGCTCGCCAACGCGATCGAGTACGGGGGCGGCGAGGTCGAAGTGCGCGGTGGCGCTACCCAGGGCCGCGCCCGCATCGAGGTGATCGACGCCGGCGCGGGACTGCCCGCGCCCGTCGCCGAGTTGGCCAGGCGGCCGCAGCGCGGGCGCGGAACCCGGGGGCGTGGCCTGGCCATCGCCACCGCCATCGCCACGGGGCACGGCGGGCGGCTGGCGGCGGCGCCGTCCCAGCGCGGCGCGCGGCTCGTCCTGGAGTTGCCGGCGATCGTAGTGAGCACCGGCGCCGGCGATGACGCTTAGACAGTTTGGCCGCGTGGGCCGGCGGATGGCGGCGTGGGGTAGCGGATGTAGACCCTATCCGCGGCGTGGACCCTCGTCCGCGGTGTGAACCCTGATCCGCGGCGTGGACCCTCGTCCGCGGTGTGAACCCTGATCCGCGGTGTGAACCAACCCTGATCCGCGGCGTAGACCCTGATCCGCGGTGTGAACCCTGATCCGCGGCGTAGACCCTGATCCGCGGTGTAAACCCTCATCGGGCGCGTCGCCCGCTGTCCCCCGGAGTCCGATCCCTGTCGCCCAAGGCAGCCAGCCGGCCGCCCATCGGTTCGCTGGTGAGATCAAGCTACTAGCGGGGTTCGCGGTGCCGCGCTCGCCCTTGCACACCCACGCGCCACCACTGCCCGGCTGAGCATTACACCCGCCTCGGACGGAGTTGCCGCGAATTTGCAAGCCGCCGTGCATCGACGCGTGCTGCAACGTGGCGTGCACCGGCGGCCGAGCAGAGGCTGATGCCCATTCGCCTATGTCGGCGGGCGTTGAGGCCGATTCCAGCCCCGACGGCGGCATCGTGGGAGGCCGAGTGGTAGATGAGTTGCAATGTGGGGGAAAGTGGGATAGAGTGGAGCACGCGCATGGTCATGCATCGCGGAACCCGGGTGGCAGGGCTCCTCCCACCCAGCCACCCGGGTTCGGAATTTCGCCCGTCCGCATGAGAATCCTTGATCTTCCGCG
>JAFAZZ010000371.1 GCA_019239375.1 Solirubrobacterales bacterium
CGAAAACGGGTTGGTCAGCCCGTCGTTGATCATCGCGTCGATCGCCTTGCCGTCGCCCATGCGGAAGCCGAAGCGAGCCTCTTTCAGCATGTACGGAGCTTTCGACATCGACTCCATCCCCCCGGCCACTCCGATCTCGAGATCGCCGGCCCGGATCGCGTTATCGAGCAGGCATGCGGAGCGGATGCCTGACGCGCACACCTTGTTGACCGTCTCCGAGGAGATCTCCTTGGGGATGCCGCCCTTGATCTGGGCCTGGCGCGACGGGACCTGGCCCTGTCCGGCCTGGATCACCTGGCCCATCACGACGTGCTGGACCTGATCGGGCGCGACGTCGGCGCGCTCGAGCGCGGCCTTGATCGCGGTCCCACCGAGCTCGGTGGCGTCCACGCTGGCGAGGCCGCCCCCGAGCTTGCCGATCGGGGTGCGGGCGGCCGAGAGGATCACGGTGCTGGGCATGCTGTCTCTTTTCCCTCGGGGATTGGGGCGGAGCTTCAATCCTAGAGGCACTTGTATCCTCGCCCGCGTGAACGTGGAGGCGACGACCGACAGTCCGCTCGCCACCGGCGCCGACACGATTGTTGTGGGGGTGTTCGAGGGCGAGGACGTCGCGCACGATCTGCCGCAGGGAGAGCTCAGCGCGCTGCTCGCCTCGGGTGAAGCTCGGCGGAAGTTCAAGCGGCTGGCCGTGACTCACTTCGAGAGCAAGCGGGTGATCCTGGTCGGCCTGGGCGCGCGCGGAGAGTTCGGTGGCGAGCGCGCCCGGATCGCCGCGGGTGTCGCCCATCGGCAGGCTCGGGAGCTGGGCGCCTCCACCCTCTGCTGGGAGGTCCCGCACCACGTGTCGAACGAGATCGTCGAGGGTCTCGTCCACGGGACGCTGCTGCACGCCTACCGCTTCGAGCGCTACAAGCGCAAGGAGGACTCGCGCCAGGTGGGGACGCTCCTGGTCAGCGCGCATCACGACGTGTCCGAACCGGTGCGAACGGCGGCGATACTGACCGGGGCGCAGAACCGCGCCCGCGATCTGGGAAACACACCGGCCAACGACCTTCCCCCGGCCGCACTCGCCGACTATGCCGAGGAGCTCGCCAGCCGGGTCGGCCTTCGCCACACGGTGCTCGAGGAGGGAGCGATCCGCGAGCAGGGAATGGGCGCGTTCGCCGCTGTGGCGCAGGGGTCCGATCAGACGGCGCGCCTGATCCGGCTCGACTACGACGGGGGCGCCGACTCACGCACGCCCCTGGTCGCCTTGATCGGCAAGGCGGTGACCTTCGACTCGGGCGGCATCTCCCTGAAGCCAGCCGGGACGATGCACGAGATGAAGTTCGACATGTGCGGTGGGGCCGCGGTCATCGAGGCCATCGCGGCGCTGGCCGAGCTGCGTGCGCCCGTGCGCGTCATGGGCCTGATCGGGGCCACCGAAAACCTGCCGAGCGGCCATGCCGTCAAGCCGGGGGACATCGTGCGCGCCCTCGACGGCACCACGATCGAGGTCAACAACACCGACGCCGAGGGCCGGCTGGTCCTGGCCGACTGCGTCTCCTACGCCCGGCGTGAGGGCGCGGAGCGGATGGTCGACGTGGCCACACTGACCGGCGGGATCGTGATCGCGCTCGGCTCGACGTATGCCGGACTCATGAGCAACGACGACACGTGGGCCTCGGCGGTGGAAGCGTCGGCCCGCCGCACCGGCGAGCTCGTGTGGCGCATGCCGCTCCACCACGAGTACGCCGACATGATCAAGGGCCGCTACGCCCAGATCGTGAACAGCACCACAAAGCGGGAAGCCACCGCCTTGACCGCCGGCGAGTTTCTGCATCACTTCGCCGGCGAGGTGCCCTGGGCGCACCTGGACATCGCGGGGACCGCCTTCGACGTCCGCCGGCCGTACTTCGCCGACCGGGGCGCCACGGGGTTCGGGGTGCGCCTACTGGTCGAGCTGGCGATCAGCGCGCTGGCGCGTAGCTGAGCGCGACGCCGAGCGCGATCGTTGGGGACCTGCCGCCATGCGGATGGCGCTTGCGGTAGGCGCGCTCCTGTGCCCCCAGTCGCGCCAAGATCCGCCGGCCGGTCGCGTTCAGCGTGAACTTGAGCGTGTAGCGGCCCGGCCGACGGAACGTGTCGCGGAGGGTCGAGACCGCGTGGCTCTGTCCGGCGCCGCCGTCATGGCGGGGGGTGGCCTCGCCGCAGCCAAACGAGGATCCGCGGGTTTGCGGCGCCCCGACGCTGATGCTCCAGCCGGACGGGTTGAAGGCGATCTCCCCGGTCACCGTGCCCGGGATCACCACCTGCAGAGAACTCGAGATCGTCCGACGTTGCGTTTCTGCCGCAGCGGCCAGTGCCTGCTGCGCCGCCGCCACCGTCGCGTGACAGGCTCGATCGAGCGCCGCCGATTGTCGCGCGATCGGCACCGGGCCGGATACGGGGCTCACGAGCAAAACCACGGCCGCGGCGAGCAGCTTCATCGCCGCAACCCTACCGCCCCCCTGCGGCCCAGAACACTGCGCATCAGGCGCTCCCGTGGGCACACCCAGCTCGTAGGGCTGTGAGAATCCGAGCATGGAGTTCGATCTGCCCGACCATCACCGCCTGCTCCAGCGAACCGTGCGCGACTTCGCCGAGCAGGAGATCGCGCCGGTGGCCGAGGAGCTCGACCGGACGCACGCATTCCCCTACGACATCGTGCGCCGCCTGGGGCAGCTTGACCTGATGGGAATTCCGTTCCCCGAGGAGTACGGAGGCGCCGGCGGCGACACGCTGGCCTACGCGCTGGTCGTGGAGGAGTTGACTCGCGTCGACTCCTCGGTGGCGATCACGCTGTGCGCCCACACTTCGCTCGGAACTCAACCGATCTACCTATTCGGCGACCGCGAGCAGAAGCAGGAGTGGCTCCCGCCCCTGTGCCGCGGCGAGCGGCTAGGCGCATTCGGTCTGACCGAGCCCGAGGCCGGTTCTGACGCCGGCAACACCCGCACCCGCGCCGCGCACGAAGACGGCCAATGGGTCATCAACGGCGCGAAGCAATTCATCACCAACGCCGGCACTGACATTTCGGGAATGGTCGTGATCACCGCGGTCACCGGCACCGGCCGCGGCGGCGATGGCCGCGGCGGGGAGCGAACGCCCGGGGAACGCGAGATCTCAAACCTGATCGTCCCCAACGGAACGCCGGGGTACGAGCCGGGCGAGCCGTACCGCAAGATGGGCTGGAACGCCTCGGACACGCGCCCGCTGAGCTTCAACGACTGCCGCGTACCCGAGGAGAGTCTGCTCGGGCGCCGGGGAGCCGGCCTGCGCCAGTTCCTTCACGTGCTCGACATCGGCCGCATCGGCGTGGCGGCGATGGGCGTCGGCCTGGCCCAGGGCGCGCTCGACCAGGCGCTCGCCTACGCCCAGGAACGGCGCGCGTTCGGCCGCCCTATCTCGAGGTTCCAGGCCATCCAGCGCCAGCTGGCCACTCTGTCGACCGAGATCGAGGCCACCCGTCTGCTCGTCCACAAGGCGGCGTACCTGAAGGACGCGGGCCGCAATTTCACCCTGACCGCCGCCCAGGCCAAGCTCAAGAGCGGCCGGCTCGCCGTCCGGGCTGCCGACGAGGCCGTGCAGATCCACGGCGGCTACGGCTACATCGAGGAGTATCCGGTGTGCCGTTTCTACCGCGACGCGAAGATCCTCACGATCGGGGAGGGGACAGACGAGGTGCAGGAACTGGTGATCGCCCGGGCGCTGGGGGCATGAGCCGACTTGTTGCGTATGCGCTGATCGCCGCCGCGCTCGCTGGGGCGGGTCTCACCGCGGGCGGCGCGGACGCTCAGCCGCTCCCCACCCCCTCAGCCCAGCTCCAGGGCACCTTCCACATGACGGGGAGCGTGACGGTGGCCGAGAACATCCGTGGCGAGCGCGTCGGCGACGTCGCGCAGCGCACATGGACGTTCGCGCCGCTCTGCCCGACCGGACCCTGCGCCACCGTCCAGCTGATCAGACAGCGCGCGACCGGCACCGACACGCTGGTCCTCCACGCGGTCGGTCCGACCGCCTACGCCGGGAAGGGCCGCTTTTACGCCCCGCTCCGCTGTACCGGGCGGATCTATCGCCCCGGACAGGCCGTGCCGTTCAAGATCACCGTCCAGGTCAGCGCCACGGCGCCATCGGTGACCGGAACGGTCGTCACCGCGATTACGGCCGCCTACGTCAACCAGTCGCGGCTCAACCTCACGCCCTGCATCGGCGTGCTCGGGCACGACTCCGCGGCCTACATCGGTCAGCTCGTCGGCTGAAAGTGCAGCGATCGCAAGACGCCGGACATCGCGGCCAGCTGACGGCGGCGCTCGAGGCGCGGACCGGACACCACCACGTAGAGGCAGAATGGCCGGCCGGCGGCGGTGAAAAAGTGCTGCATGCCTGCCTGGCCCGGGCGCGGGTGAGCCAGGGCGGCCGCGCTGAACGCCGTCGGGTCGAGCGTGCGCGGAATCCGGCGGGGCGCGAACAGCCCCTTGCCCGGCTCCAGTCCGGCGCCCGCGACGTACTCCGCCAGCGCCAAGAAGCAGCCGGCAGCCGGCATCTGCGCCGTGCTTCGGTCGCCGAACTCGCCGTCTTCGAACGGGAGCTGGAAGTTGCCGGCGTGCAGGGTGGCCCCACCGGCCGGCCGGCGGAACACCCGGCCGCTCCAGCCGCGGGGCAGCTCGACGCGCAGCCCGTGCGCCTCGAGGACGCTCAAGCCACCGCCAACACGAGCGCGACGACTAGGGCGCCCTGCGCCGCCACCGCGCCCCAACGCGCGCGAGCGCGCCACCGCCCCAAGGCCCGGTGGAGCGCGAGCAGGCCGTGCGGACTGCGCACACCGGCCGCGGCGAGCGGGATGAGCCCGCGCACCGCGCCGTAGCAGCCGAGCACGATCGCCCCCCATCCCAGGCGGCCCACCAGCACCGACGCCAGCAGCGCCACATAGGTTGCCGCGCTCGAGACCACCGTCGTCACGGCGAGGCCGAGTTGCGAGCCGTAGCCGACGCCGTACACCCAGCCTCGGTACCGGTCGAGCCAGCGCTCGTCGACCTGCCGTCGGGGACCGGGAACGGCGCGCGGCGCGCTGTCCATCCCGATCGCGACCACGAGCGCTGCGCCCACCAGCGCGACCCGGACATCCGCCGGCACGCCGGACAGCGCCAGCGACCCGAGCGATCCGAGCGCGGCACCGGTGCCGGTGCCTGTCGCGGTGGCGGCGAGCAGGAACGCGCTCACCGTCAGCCACCACCGCGAATGCCGGCCCCGCTCGCCGAGCGGGCTGCTGCTCGCGCGCATCGATTCGCCTCAGGGCGACCACGCGGAGGCGATCGCGGCCGTCATCGCGGCGA
>JAFAZZ010000440.1 GCA_019239375.1 Solirubrobacterales bacterium
GGCCGGCGAGCTGGCCGCCGCCGCACAAGCCAAATCCTTCTTTGCCCTCGATGCCGGGCCGCTCGGCAAGTTCATCACCGTTCACCCGCTCGGGGGTTGCCCGATGTCGGACGATCCCTCCAAAGGGGTGACCGACGATGCCGGCCGGGTGCACGGCTACGAGGGGCTGTACGTCCTCGACGGCTCGATCGTGCCCACGGCGCTGGGCGTCAACCCATCGAAGACGATCGCGGCTCTGGCCGAGCGCGGCGTCGAGCGCCTGCTGGCCAGCCCGGGTCCGCGATGAGCGCTGAGATCGCCTTCGAGGTTCGGCAGACCTGGACGAACCACCTCGGCAACCAGCGGATCGATCCGCTGCGGACCTACCAGCCAGCAAGCATCGCCGAAGTCAGCGCGATCATCCGCGAGGCCGAAAGGGATCACGCGACGGTTCGGGCCGTTGGCTCGGGTCACTCGTGGTCGGATGTCGCGCTCACCCGAGGGTTCCTGCTGAAGACCGACAAGCTCGCCCACCCGGCGGCCACCGAGCCTGACTTCCTCGCTACCGAGTGGGAGGGCAGACACCTGGTCCGGCCCGAGGCAGGCATCCGCATCAAGGAGCTGAACACCTACCTCGACGGGCAGGGGCTGGCCCTGTCGAACATGGGCGGGTACGACCACCAGACGATCGCCGGGGTGATCTCCACCTCCACGCACGGCTCGGGCATCACGTTCGGGCCGCTCGGCGACTTCGTCCGCTCGCTGGACATCGTCGCCGCCGGGGGTGCCGTATATCGCGTCGAGCCCGCGCATGGCCCGACGGACCGAGCCGCGTACGAGGCGCACCACGGGAACGCGCGAACGCTCGTCCAGGACGACGACTGGTTCAACGCCGTGGCCGTCGGGATGGGCTGCATGGGCGTGATCTGCACCGTCATGCTCGAGGTCGAACCGAAGTATTACCTCAGAGAGGTGCGTGAATTTCACACCTGGGAGAAGGTCAAGGGGGACCTGATCGACGGTGAGGTGCTGCGCGCGAATCGCCACTACGAGGTGCTGTTCAGCCCGTATGAGCTCAAGCACCGGTACCCGTGCCTGGTCACCACGCGCAACTACACGACCAATCCGTCGCATAAGCCCCTCGACAAGCGAACCCGCAACTGGGCCGTTGAGCTCGCCTCGGCGTTCCCACTCACACCGGACATCCTCAACCTGATCGTCGGTCTGAAGCCAAACCTTTCACCGCGGATGATGGAGAGCGCAATCCGTGCCTTGATCAAGAAGGAGTACGACGAGGTCTCCTACAGGGTGCTGAACATCGGCGCGGCCAACCTGCTGCCCGCCTACTCGTCCGAGATCGGCGTCCCGATGGACGGACGCCACGTCGAGGCGGCGGAGGCGATCATCCGGGTCGCAGCCGAGGCCCGCGGCGTGGGCGACGTGTATCAGAGCTCACCGATCTCGTTCCGCTTCGTAAAGGCCTCGAACGCCTACATGTCGATGATGCAGGGCCGGGACACGATGATGATCGAGCTGATCCAGCTCAGCCGCGCTGATGGCGGCTATGAGCTCAACGCAGCCTACGAGGAGGCACTCGCCAGGCTGGGCGGGCGGCCTCACTGGGGCCAGGTCAACACCCTGACGGCCAGGGAGGGACTGCTCGAGACGATGTACCCGCGCTACGCCGACTGGCTGCGGGTCCACAACCGCCTGAACGCGAGCGGCGTGTTCAACAGTCCGTTCACCGAGCGGGTCGGCATCTCCGCGCCCCCGTTCACGCCATGACCACGCACGATCCTGCGCCCGTTTCGACCGCGGGCGGGGTTGATGGGAGCGACCGTCGGGCGGACTGGCTCGAGATTGTCGAGCTGCTCCTCGTCCTCATCGCGGCAGCGGCGTACATCTACGTCATCGGCTGGGTGATCACGTGGGTTCGCCTGGCCGCGGCGCGCGTGCCGATCGACGCTTCGCTGCCGGCCATCGATCACAACGTGGTGTTCCTGGCCGGGCTGCACCTGGTCATCGTGATGGCAATCGTGTTCGCCGCGATGTGCGTGATCGCCTACGCCGTCCACGCCTGGACCTGGGGCCAACGCGCGCCGGAGTGGCACAGCGTGATCAAGCATGGTCGCCCGAACGCCGCCGAACGGCACAAGCGTGGCTTCCGGCCGCACGCCGACTTCGAGGCCCCGGTGGGCGATCGGTTCGTCAGAGTGATCGCCGGCTTCAACGTCGGCGTGATCGCGGCGACGTTCGGCCTGGCCGCCGCGCGCGTCCTGAAGACGCCGATCGATCAGGCGTGGCCACCGGGTCCGTGGTGGGACCTGCTCGCCCCGTGGGCGCTTATCACCCTCATCCTGACGGGACTCCTGGCCTGGCTGGGACCGCTGTGGGGCAGCCGCCTTTTCCACGCGGTGCTCTGGGTCGTCGTGGTCGTCGTGGCGCTGGTGTCGTCGGCTCCGGTAGGGGTGCTGCTGCTGACGTGGGCGGGGATCGCGTCGGGCGGCCGGGCGTACGGCAAGGCTCGGAGCCGACGCGACCAAGGCGCGCTGGCGAGCGGGCATCCGCGCCACCTCTCCTTCGTGCTCTCACCGATGCCCTGGCTGCTGCTGACCGTCTACGCGCTGGTGGGGATCGCCTACTACGGGCTCCCGCCGGTCAGCTTCTCCCAGACAACGGTGACGACCCCGACCGGCGTGCGGGTGGGTGGCTATGTGGCGCGAACCAGCTCGGGTGTGTACCTGGTGACCTGCACCCCGCTGGCCGACGCGACGTCCAGGAACGAGCAGGTGTCGATCATCCCTGCCGCCGACGTCAAGGCGATGGCGACCACGGCGACGACGCCGTTCGTCGTCGACTCGGGCCTCCGTCCTTCGCTGCCGACGGTTCTCCTGCATGCTTTGGGCATCGAATCGAGCACGCCGGCGTGGATCAGACCGGAGGTGCGTTCGAGGCACCCCACCTGCGCCGGCGACCCCCTGCCGGTCCCAAGCGTCGGGTATCCGGCGCCGCAACTCGGGCAGGGCGTGGTCGCAGGTCCGGCCCCGCCAGGCGGTCAGGCCGTGGACGGCGAGTCCACGATCGAGCAGACCAGCCCCGGGATCGCGGCGCTGGCCCGCCGCTACCAGCCGACCGTCCTCGTGACCGTGGCAGATCCGTTCTGGCCCGTGTCGGTCGGTGCGCTGCTGGCCGACCGCGGTGCCGGCGGGCAGCTCACATGCTTAGAGCATTTGCCCGCCATGACATGCCCGGCGAAGCAGCCACGGCCGCCTGTGACGATGGAGCAACTTGCCGGAACCGGTAGCGGCCCGGATGATTTCCTCGAGTATCCGGTCTCGCCCCCGTTGGACCCGGACCCCGCAGGCCAGCTCGCGTCGTTTCTGCGCGGCCAGCAGGCTCGGCCGGGCGGGCTCCCCAAGCTGCGCCAGCGCCTGGCCGACCCCGGCCTGCTCGATCCCTGGCGCACCGCCGAGGTTTATTTCTACTACGCGGCGAACACGAATCCGGCCACGTGGCCCGCCCCGGATGCCGCGATCAAGGGGAAGCTCATCGCGCTCCAGTACTGGTTCTTCTACCCGTACAACTATTACCCCACGGTGTTCGACGCCAGCCTGATGAACGATGCGCCGGTCGCGGGCGACCTCGTCAACAGCGACCTGCACCAGGGCGACTGGGAACACGTCACGGTCCTACTCGACGCCAAGACTAAGCGGCCGCTGTGGCTGTACACGGCCCGCCACTCGAGCGAGGGCGAGTATTACCCGTGGAACAGTTCCCGGCTCACCTTCGACGACGGACATCCGATCGTGCAGGCGGCGCTCGGCGGCCATCCCACCTACGACGCGCAGTGCCGCGAGAGCCTGCGCTACGCACCGGCCCTCGGCGTTATCCGCGGCCGGGTCGCGGACTGGGTCGTATGCGGCTCGGGCCGCTTTGCCTTCCGCGCGGCAACCACGCCGCTGGTCGACATCGCCAAGACGCCGTGGGCATGCTGGCAGGGCCATTTCGGAATCGCCACGCCGAGCGAGATCGGCGCCGCGCGGCTGAATGAGGGCTCGATTCAGCGCGCGATCGACGCCAACTACGAGGTCGCCGGCCCCCGCTCCCCGCTTTGGCAAGCCGAAAACGGCCGCCTGGCTGCTGACCAGACCGCCACGCCTGGCAAAGCACCGCCGGTGGACACGGGCGTGTGCGCCGGTGGCGCCGGCCCGGCGGCCCCGGAGCAGTCCGCTGTCAAGAGCGGCCGGTAGGCCAGCGCTCCGAGCCCCACCGGCCTGTCGCACGGCGATTAGCCAGCGGTCGCGGACGACGGCGAAGCGGCTTGGGTCGAGCCCGTACCGCGTCGTCGCGCCTGCCCGGGAAGCCTACCCGGCGGGCGGGCTCGTTTCCAGGTTTCAGCGCCGCTCGCAGCTCGACCCATGAGATTGGATCTGGCGGCGTTCTCCACATTGTCCCGCGGCACAGGGGGTTGGGCGGGCCGGCTGATACACGCGACGCGAAGAGTCCGCGAGCGTCTTCTTCCAGGGCCGATGGGACTGGGTCAAGCGCCGACGCAATCGCCGTCAGGCGCCCGATCAGCAACTCGTCAGCGCCGCCGACGGCTGCCGCTGGGTCAAATCGGCCTGGATCCACCGATTGTGAGAGGCATCGGGCAACCGGCCTGATACGTGGGCGCTCTCCGTTGCTTGCTGGAGCTGGAAACGCCACCGCGCCAGCTGAGCTCGTTGGCACTCCGGACACGTGCCGACATGACGGGAATGGCCGCAAGCATTCATTCGGGCACGCTCTCGGTTTCCTGCGCCACGGCAGCCCGGCAGGGCTCGGCCAGGCGCCACAGGCGCTCGAGGTCGCGCGCCGATGCCTCCTCGCGGTCGAGCGCCGCCCGGTAGGTGACGTAGGCCATCTCGCTCCGCTCGCCCGTGGCCCGGAACCAGGCTTGGAGCCTCGTCTCGCACTCGCTCTCGGCGCCCCACCACGCCACGTACGCGTCATCGATGAGGCGAACTCCGATTGTCGCAATGTCGGTATCAGTGTTCTCGAGCATCTTGTTGGACCTCCGTTGGTCGATCATCAGGTGAGCTATCACTCGTTGCCCATTTGCTCTCGCAGCCGCGCCAAGGCGCGCTGCCGGGTTGGACCAATGCTTCCGATCGGCATGTCGAGAGCCGCCGATATGTCCTCGTAGGCCGGAGCGGGGTCAGCCGTGAGCAGGCGGAGCAACGCCTGATCGCTGGCCCGCAGCCGCGCGAAGCTGCGCCAGAGGGCAGCGTCGCGCTCCGAGAGCAGCAGCTGCTCGCCGGGCGCCGGGTCAGGCGACTCGTGCTCGGGGAACTCGTCGCCAACCGGGACGCGCCGCTCTTTGTCGCGCAGGATACGCAGACACTCGCGACGCGCGGTCGTTGCCAGCCAGCCAGCGACGCGGGCCGGATCGTGCAATCTGCCCAGGTGCTCGAACAGCGCGAGCCAGGTCGCCTGCGAGACATCGCCGGCGTCGGCGTCACCGAGGCGATGCGCCCGGGCGATGGCCCAGATCATGGGCCCGAATGCTGCGACGAGCGCGTTCCAGGCCTGCTGGTCGCCGGCGGCGGCGAGGTTGACGAGATCGGTCACCCGCTCGGGCGAAAGGCGACGCTGCGCTCTGCGCGGAGACGGGTGCGGGCTGAGTGTGGCGGTCATGGTGGTGCGCTCCGGTGGTCGCATAAGACGCTCAGGGCTGCTCCGCCCGGGCGGTCGAAACCGGCCGAGCCCGCATCGCTGGGCGCTTGAGGCGGCGCATACGCCTGGCCCTCGAGGTCTCCTCGGGCCGGGGGGCGGCGCCATGGCGTAGGTCGGCGATTCGCTCGGTGGCGATCGCTTTGATGATGTGGGGATTGACGACGGTCACTGCTCTCCTCAGCGGTCGCTGACGGGAGGCAGGATCCGCCGGAGCGCTCACCGGCCGATCACAGTTCGCTCACCATTCGCTCACCAGCGCGGTGAGGCGAGTGCCGCAACTCGGCCGGCGGCGGCAGCTCGCAGGTGCCGGCTCAGGGCAGCCCGCGGCGGACCCCCTCGACATCGACGCGATGTCGCCGCCGCCGGCGTGCCTTGAGTCGCGTGATCAAGCGCCGGCCGTAGCGCGCGCGTCCCCGACGTTTGCCCCCTGCTTATCCGGGTCGCGCGCGCTACGTCTGGTTAGAGCGGGGCCCCCGTGCGCTTGATACACGGATCGCCCTCCGTCTGGTTGGCCACCGGCGATCGGGTGCTGCGCGTGCTGAGGGGCGCTGGGGGCACAAGCGCGCACTCGACGACCCGCCCGTCTCGAGATTGCGGTTGTCACCCACCAGGGTGGCCGAATATGCACTCGGCTCGGAACCCGGGCCGAGTGCTCAGATATGCCCCACTCGCGACGGTGACGAAGCTGGCCCGCGGACTGATCACTGGCTCCGCCGCGATGTTGGATTCATGGATCCGACATTCGCGCCGGTTTCGGCCGAGGCCGCCCATTCAATGGCCGACACGGCCGATCAGACTGTTCCTCCTGGTCTCGATCAAGCTCGCCTCGCCCGAGCCACTCCGGAGCAGCCGCTCGGATACCGGCGGATGCGCTTCCTTTGGACGTTCATCGCGGCCATCGCGATGTTCCTCGCCGGCGCGATCTTCGCCATCGGCTACGGCACCTATCAGCTCGTCGCGGGTGGGTCCGCGACGGGTTACCTCGTCGCGTATGTAACGCTCGCGATCGCGCTCGCCCGGTCACACGAAACGCATTTTCACGCTTCGCAACCAATCATGCAGGGCGTTCGTGCACGCTTCAGGAACGAAGCCCCCATGTATCGTTACTGATCGATCTGTCGGTCGAAATGACAGGAGGCATCGGTGCCTGAATTCGTTGATGGTGCAGTTCGGGACATTGACGACCGGCTGCGCGAGCTGCGTGATGAGGTGTCTCGCCTTGAGGCCGCACGCTCCGCGCTTACCGCTCCTCGGCGCCGTCGCGGGCGTCCCGGTCGGGCCGGGACCCGCTCGACCCGTACCCGCGCCGCTCGACGAACCACCGGCCGGACGCGCACCCGCTCTCCGCGGCGTGGCGGTAACGCGCGCGCGGTGCAGACGCTCGAGCTGGTGCGTGAGCGGCCGGGCCTGACCATTCCCGAGCTCGCGAAGGCGATGAAGATCCAGCCCAACTACCTTTACCGCGTGCTGCCGAGGCTGGCGTCGGAGGGACAGGTAAAACGGGACGGGCAGGGCTGGCATCCGGCAGGTTAGAAAGGCTGCGCTTTCCTCATCTCGGGCGTGGCTTCCGCGCCAATGCGGGTCATGCCGTCGCGGCGACGATGACTCCGTCGTAGCTGAATTGCCGCGCGCGTGAAGGCACTGCGCTTGACTGTTTACGTTGATAACGCCTTCGCGATCGGCGATTGGGGGCGATGGACCGGCGGTGGACACCTGCAGGCGGACACACCGGAGGAGCTCCATGAGTTCGCCGGCCGGATTGGTTTGCGTCGGGAGTGGTTTCAGGCAAAACCCGGGCGCCCGGAGAATGACCACTATGACCTAACGCGGCAGGGGCGCGAGGCGCCCTCGAACTCGGGGCCGTCGACGAGGACCGAGCCGCCGGTGCACGCCGGCGCCGGGCGGCCCGCTGGGAGCGTCGCGAGCGAGGCGCCACGGCGGAGTCGGACGGTTGGTGAGGGACCGCGTGGCCCGTGGAGCGTGAGTCACCCCGCCGGGGCGAGCATGTCGCGCGCCTGATCCTCGGTGAGGACGGGGACGCCGAGGCTCTCCGCTTTGGTCAGTTTTGACCCCGCGGACTCGCCCGCGATCAGGTAGTCGGTCTTGGCCGACACCGAGCCCGAGGCTTTGGCGCCGGCCGTTTCGAGTAGAGCCTGGAACTCGTTGCGCTCGACCGAGAGCGTGCCGGTGATGACGACGGTCTTGCCGGCGAACGGTGAGTCGGGTCGAGCTTGTCGGGGCCGGTCCTCGTCACGGACGTCGAGGCTGATGCCGAGTTCGCGCAGGGTGGCAATTTCCTCCTGGGTGGCGGGCTGGTCGAGGAATTCGCGCAGCGCCCGCGCGACCACCGGGCCGATGTCCTCCACCTCGCATAGCTCCTCGACGCTGGCCGCCTGCACCTGCTCGATGGACTCGTATCCGTGGCGGCAGATGCGCTTGGCCGTCCCGTCCGAGGTCAGAGGGATCGACCAGCCGACGATCGCCCGCCTGAGCCCGACGGCTTTGCTCTTCTCGATCGCGGCCAGCAGGTTCCGGACCGAGCGCTCTCCCCACCCCTCGAAGCGCGCTTTGCCATCCGGCATCAGCGTCTCGTAGCCGAGCCGGTAGATGTCGGACGGCTTCGACACGAGGCCCGCGTCGATCAGCTGCTCGAGGCGGGCTTCGGACAAGCCTTCCACGTCGGCGCCTGCTCGCGAGCACCAGTGGATGAGCCGGCGCAGGCGTTGCGCGGGGCACCCCTGGCTGTTCTCGCACATCACCACCCTCGACGCGCCGACGATGGCCAACGGACCGCCGCACGACGGGCAGGCGGCCGGCGGCTCGATCACGCGCTCGCCGCCGACGCGCTCGGCTGGGTTGACCACTCCCGAGACGAACGGGATCACGTCGCCGCGCCTAAGGATGTAGATCCGGTCGCCGATGCGGATGTCCCGGGCGGCGATCACCGCGAGGTTGTGCAGGGTCACGTGCTCGATGTGCGTTCCTGACACGAATACGCGCTCGACCTGTCCGCGCGGCGTGAGCTGTCCCGTTTTGCCCGGCGTCCAGTCCACCTCGAGCAGGCGCGTGACCGCGACCTCCGGCGCCAGTTTGAATGCGATCGCGCCCTTTGGGTGATGACTTGTCTGCCCCGCAGCCTCGTACGCGGCGCGGTCGAGCAGCTTGATCACCACGCCGTCGAGCTCGTAGTCCACCTCGCGGCGACTGTCGAGGACTCGTCTGATGTACGCGCGGATGACCTCGGGATCGGCTGACTCTGCGTAGCCCTCGACCATGAACCCGAGCTCGGTGAGCTCGTCGGCCAGCTTGGCCTGCCCGCGCCCGTCGCTCAGGCGGATCAGATCGAAGGCGTAGAACGTCACCGGCCGGTCCGCCACCTTGGCGCGGTCCTTGGCCAGCAGCGTTCCGGCGGCCGCGCTGCGCGGGTTGGCGAGCGGTTTGTCCGCGTGTGCCGCGTTGTAGGCCCTCCAGTCCGAGCGCAGCATCACCACCTCGCCACGAACCTCGCCATCGACCCGCTCGGGCAGCACCTCCGGCATACCGTGCAGCTCGCCGCCACGCACGTTCACCGTCACGTCCTGGCCTACCTCCCCGTTGCCGCGAGTCGCCGCCCGGGCCAGGCGTCCGGCCCGGTAGAGAACCGACACGGACAGCCCGTCGAACTTCGGCCACAGCGCGAACGTATGGCCGCGGAACCGCTCCAGGAACGCATCCAACTCCGCATCGGTCGTCGCCTTCTCCAGCGACAACATCGGCACCTCGTGGCGAGCATCCGCGTACAGCTCGCCGGCGAGCTCAGCGCCGACCTCCTCCAGCGGGTTATCCGCGGGCGTCAGCTCGGGATGCTCATCGAGCAGCGCGCGGAACTCGTCCTCGAGCGCGTCGTACTCGGCATCGCTGATCGCCGGCTCGCCCAGGTAATAGAGCCGCTTGTGGTGGCGCAGATCCTGCGCGAGCTGGTCGATCCGGTCAGAGGCCGCCGTCAGCGGGGACATCGACCCGCACTATAGGCTCGATGTGCTGGCGTCTTGTACGACTCCTCAGCGCCGTTTGACGATCGCCTTCTCTTTGTCCTCGACGACGCCTCGAGCAGCCTGCACTGAATCAGCGCTCAGGCGATCGCCTCCTCGTCCATCGCGCGCTCGATCGTTTCCTGAGCATGTAGCGTCTGCGGCCCGGGAGCCGCCGGAAGGACCACATCGCCGATCGCCGCGATCGGCTGAGCAATGCGCGCCGTCGAGACCAGGAAGGCCTCCTCGGCCCGCAGGACGTCATCGAGCGGGAAGCTCCCCTCCTGGGCCGGCATTGCCGCCATGATCACCTGTCGCGTGATCGAAGCCAGGATCCCCGTCTCGAGCGCCGGCGTCTGCAGACGGCCGCCTCGCACCCAGAAGACCGAGCAGGTCGGCCCCTCCAGCACGACGCGATCGGAGCGGACCAGCAACGCCTCGTCGAAGCCCGCGGCGAGGGCTTGCCGCGAGGCCAGCATGTTCGCCGCGTAAGAGAGCGACTTGACGCCGTTGAGCAGCACCGAGGGGTTGTAGGTGACCGGCAGCAGCCGCGCCGGCTTGGTCAACGCCTCGGGATCGCCCGCCGATTCCAGGCGAGAGATCCGGTGACCGCCGCGAGTCAGGACCACGCGCACGACGCTATAGCCGGGAGGCGCCTGGCCGAGAAGCCGGTCGATATCGGTCTCGAGTTGCGCGCGCGGGCAGTCGAGCGCCAACGCCCGGCAGGAGCGCTCGAGCCGGTCGAGGTGAGCCTTGCGGGCAAACGGACGCCCGTCCCGCACCGGAAACGCGTCGAACGCCCCATCGCCGCGGATCAGCCCGTCGTCGCCCGCCGGAATCATCGCCTCGCCGGTCCGCATCAGCTCGCCGTCCAGGACCAGCGGCCAATCCGCGGCCTCGGCGGGGGCCGCCCTGGTGACGGGATCGACGGTCCGGTCGGTGCTCATCGCGCGGGCCGCGGGAGGTGGTCCCAGATGAAGACCCTCATGGATTCCCCTCCGCCGCCGTTGACAACTCGTGCTCTGGCACCGTGAGATGTGACCAGTAGCGATCCTGGCGCGGTCTCAGGAACGCTAGGTAATACACCGCGCCGCTGCCGAAGATGGCCGCGCAGATGATCAGGTCGCTGCCCTTCTGCTGGCTGAGCGCGAGCCCCACGCCGATCAGCGCGATCAACGGGGGAACCGGCCACAGCGGCAGCCGGAACGGCCGCTCGAGATCCTTCTGTTGGACGCGGCTGACCAGGGCCGAGACGGCGATCAGCGCGTACAGGATGATGATCAGCACCGAGGTGAAGGTGACCACGCTGATGAGGCTCGACTGGGCGCAGAGGATCGCGCCGAGGATGCCGACCAGAATCGTCGCCACCCACGGCATCCGGAAACGCGGATGCACATAGGACAGAGCTTTGGAGATCGGCGCCGGCCACGCCATGTCGCGGCCGCTCGCGTAGGTCACTCTCGCGAACTGCAGCGTGATCGCCAGGGACGCGTTGAAGATGGCGAGGATCGCGCCCCAAGTGACGATGTCCACCGCGGTGTGGCCGAATGACGATCGCACCACGTCGGTGAGGGGCGTGGAGGAGTGCAGGAACGCCCTCAGGTCGAGGGCGCCCAGGCTGACTCCGATGAACGGGATGACCTCGAACACGATTCCGATCGACGCCGCAAGCACCACCGCCTTCCCCACGTCCGCGGCCGCGCCCTCGGTCTCCTCGGAGAAGTTGATCGCGCTGTCGTACCCGTTGACCGAGAACAAGGCTGTGGCTAACGCCGCGATGATCGCGCTGACGCCGACGGGCCCGATACCGCTCGAGCCGGCTGCCATGTGCGGATGAGTGAACGTGCTGAGCGACTGATGCGTGTGCAGGAACCCGGCCAGGGCCAGCATGATCACCACGCCCATCTCGAGGGCCAGGAAGAACCCGATCATCACCGCGTTGAAGCGCACATCCAGACATGCGATCAACGCGACGACGATCATCATGGCCGCCGCGATCCACTTGGTCGACAGGCTCGGGTACAGCGAATTGACGTAGGTCCCGATCCCGAACGCGACACTCGCCGGCAGGAAGATCGCCTGGCCGATGTAGTCGAGCAGGGCGAGGAACCCGATCGGACGACCCAGCACGCGGGTGACAATCGAGTACAGCCCGCCGGCCACCGGGAACATCGAGCCGAGCTCGCCCATGCAAAGGGCGACGTTCACGGCGATGAAGCCGCCGATCAGATAAGCCCACAGCGACCCCGTGCCCGCGGTGGCGATCACCGCGGTTCCCACGACCAACAGCGACGCGGTCGGGGTGATGTCAGACAGCGTCAGCGCCAGGTTGCCGAGGATGTTCAGCCCGCGCTGGAGCTGGGGCTTGTAGCCCATGTCCTCGAGCAGCAACTCGCTTTCGACCTCTGCTCCGTGGTGATGCTGTTGCGGGGCGATGTCGCTCAACTCGCGGCTCCTTGGTCGACGAATACCGACAGCGGCAGGGTGAATCCGACGTTCCACATCCCGGCGTCGACGACCTCGAGGATCTTCAGGTCGCCGGCCAGGCTGCACACCATGTACGCGTCCTCGCGCGTTAGCCCGTGCTCGGCGACGATCCACTCGATCATCGCCAGCACGGACTTACGCGTTCCTTCCATGAGGTCCGGCGCGATCCCCATCGCCCCGTGATAGCCCCCGGTGTCAGTCCTGGGCGTCAGCGGTCCGGCGCTGCGAAAGAACGGTGCCGGGATGGTGCGCTGCTCGACGGTGAAGCGCAGGCTCGCCCGCATGTCGCATTCCATCGCCGCCACGCAAACCTCGCCATCCCCCTGCATGGCGTGCGGGTCCCCGCACGAGAACAATGCGCCGTCGCACCAGACCGGCAGCCACAGCGTCGAGCCGGCTGTGAGGTGGCGCGTGTCGATGTTGCCGCCGCCCTTGTGCGGCGGGAACGCGGAAGCGGTGACGGGATCGTCCGGGTGATTGCCCATCGTGCCCAGGAACGGCGCGAACGGGATCCGGATGTCCGGGGAGAAGTCGACGTGCGTGCCGCTGCGTAAGTCGAACGTTCGCAGGTGCGGATCTGGGAAGTGGTCCGGAAGGGTGCCGAGCTCGGGCAAGATCACACACCAACCCCATTCGCCGGGCGTCAGGTCGATGACGTCGATTTTGAGCGTGTCCCCCGGCCGCGTATCCTCGACGTACACCGGACCCGGCAGGTTGTACAGAGTGTCGAAATCGAACTTGGTGTCCTCAAACGTGTCACCCTCGTGGACCTGACCATGGCCGGCCATCAGGATGTCGTAGTGCACGACATCGCCGGAGGCCACGCGCAGCGTGGGCTCAAGCGTGTTGTCCCAGTTATGGTGAATGCGCTTGGCGTCTATCTCGTGCTCCACGCCGCTCTCCTCTCTGCCTCGATCTCTCTCCACTCACGAGCCGCCACCGACCACTCGTCGACCACGGCCTCCTCTTCCACGACCAGCAGCCGGGAATAGAGGTTCGCCGCGGCGCAGGCGTGGTTGGGTATGACCCGAAGCCGCGCACCAACAGGGATCTCGCACGGTTCGTCGCTCTGCACGATCGCCTGCTCCTCGTACAGACGCTCGACCCTCAGCTCGGGATGGCCCTCGATGAGTCCGAATCCGGAGCTCAGGACGGTGAGTCGCTCGGCGGCGAGCGCCTTTGATCCGGAATCGAGGATCAGGCGGTCGGGCGCCGGTCGCGAGGTCACCGTGGCCAGCACCGACGCCGCGCAGCGTTCGAGCGGCACGATTCCCAGCGCCACCTGCGTCGCGTCGTAGAACACGTAGTTGCCGGGACGAATCTCGGTGATCGCGTCGGCCGGTTCCATAGCGTGCGCGGTGGGCGTGCTCCCCACGCTACATAGCTGTGGCTGGATGCCTCGTTCGCGCAGGGCGCACACGGTCTGGACGATGGCTTCCCGCTCGTCCCGGGCAGCGGCGACGATCCCCTGCCAGTCGGTTGCGGCGTAGGCGTGCCCGCCGAAGGTCAACAGACCGTCGAACGATGCGTGGTTCGCGCGGTCGACCGCGCGTGCGATCCGCTCGGCGCTCACGGACCCCGGCGGCGTGCCGAAACGGCCCACCCCGCTGTCGAGTTCCCACAGGTAGCCGATCTCGGCACCACTGCGCCGGCAGGCGCGATCGAGGGCCGCCACGACCTCGACGTCGTCGACGGTTACCCGTACGCGCGCGCGCAGCGCCAGCGCGACCACGCGAGCAAGGCGCCACTCCCCCACCGGGGGGGTCGTCAGGAGGAGATCGTCGATGCCCTCGACGGCGAACGCCTCGGCTTCGGCCACCGTGGCCACAGTCAATCCGGCGACGCCCTGCTCGCGCTGAAGTGCGGCGATCGCCGGTGACTTGTGGGTCTTGGCGTGTGGTCGCAGGACAACGCCGAGGCGGCGCGCCCGCTCGGCCATGTCCGCGATGTTCTCGAGCAGGCGGCGCCGGTCGACCAGCAGCGCGGGCGTCACGACCTGGCTCAGGTCGACCGTGCCTACCATGGCGGCGTCGCCGCTCCGATCACGGTCGCCACGCCGACGCTCGACGCGTTGCGGAAGGCGTGCGGGCGATCGGCCCGGAAGCGGATCAGGTCGCCCTGAGTGAGCTCGTGACGCTCATCCTCGATCAGCAGCTCGACCTGGCCATGCAGGACGTAGGCAATTTCCTCACCGGGATGACCGATCCTGTCCCGGTCGTAACCACCACCCCGGTCGAAGGACAGGAGGTACGGCTGGATGACGTGGTCACGGCCGCTGCCGAGCAGCTGGTAGAGCACACCGGTTCCACGCTGCACCCCAGGCACCGTGGCGGCACAGCTGCGAATGATCTCGACGCCGTCGACTAGCGCCGCCGCGGCGGGTTCCCCGAGCAGCTCGGTGATGTGGAGTCCGAAGTGCTCGGCGACCAGCTGAAGGCGCTTGAGCGAGACGCCGCCCTGCCCGTTCTCGAGCGCCGACAGCGACGACGCCGCGATGCCGATCTCTCGCGCCTGGGCTCGCAGCGTTTTCCCCGCCTGGGTGCGCAACCGGCGGATTCGCTGCCCCATGAGAGCAGCGAGTTCGCCGTCGCCGCTGGCCTTGCCGTTAGCCGCCGCGGGATGAGATGTTCGTGATGTGCGCACGTTTCGCAACGCTGTTCGCGCTCGGCGAACACTACCGCGGCTGGAACACCAGGCGCAAGCATGCGATTCTCTGCGCCAAGCGATGCAGGACGACTCGGCAACCGGGCCGGGGCTGGCGAACCCGGTCTACCCCGATCTCGTGGCGCACCTGGCTGCCTCCACGACTATGGTGCCCGACGAAGTCGTTCGGTTCGTGCTCGCGGTCTGCTCCTCGTACGCCTACGGCGACGTCGCCACGGTGGCGACCATCATGGACCGGCTCGGGCTCACGCGAAATCGCTGTCGGATGATCTCCGAGTACGTCGACGCGCTGTTCCTGACGTCCACCGCCTACGTGATCCAAAGTCAAGACGGGCGAGTCGCCGTCCTCTGCTACCGCGGCACGCCACCCACGAGCCTCGTGACATGGCTGACCGACTTCCAGGTCGAGCCGTCGCGAATTACGGTGCCGGCGCTGTCCTCCGCGCAGCAAGGCCAGGTGCACGGTGGCTTCTACCGCAATGTGCGCTCGACACGGTTCAAGATCGCCGAGGTGCTGCGGGAGGCGATCGCGCAGCGGTCCGTCCTGGGGAACAAGTCGACCGATCACCCTCTGGAAGCGCTGTACATCACCGGGCACAGCCTGGGCGGGGCCAGCGCGGCGCTGTTCGCCGCGCTCCTGATCGCCGACCTGAGCAGGTACGCGGACATCTTCGCCAAGCTGAAGGCCGTGTACACCTACGGCTCTCCGATGATCGGCAATCCCTCGTTCGCCGACGCCTGCAACAGGGACGCTTTCCTGCGCGAGAAGGTGATCCGCTACGTGTACGCCAACGACGTCGTTCCCCAGGTTCCGCCGAAGGCCTCGGGGCACTTCAAGCATTTCGGGCGGGAGTACCGATACCTGCCGCGGGCCAACGCGGACGCCACCGCGGACTGGGAGCACAGCCCGCCGCGAACACAGGTGCGTCACCTCCTCAGCCTCGCCACGGCGCCGCTCGCCTTCGTGGCCAAAGCGCTCAAATCGACCCGCCAGATCCCGTTCCACGCCTCGCTTAGCGACCACCTCCCCCAGTACTACCTCGACGCGCTGACGCCGGACGGCCTGCGCAGCGAGTTCGGCAGTTAGCCCGCGCCACGGCTCGAGGGCACAGGGTGCTCCTCGGCGCGCCGTCCTATCCCCGCTCGAATGTCCGCGGGACTTGCGCAGGAGCCCAGCTAGGGCTTTCGATACCAGCGCGGCGATGTGGTGGGCGGTGGCTTGAGCGAGGCGTAGACCTCGATCATCTGCGGTTCGCCGGCCGCGAGAGACGATCCAAGCGCCTGCTCGAACTCCGGGCCGAAGCCTTGCACGGTCCTGACGGGGATCCCGAAGGCGCCCGCCAGCGCCGGGAAGTCCGGGGTGACGAGCTCGACGCCGAACGGCTCCTCGCCGGCCTGGATCTGGTCGAAGCGGAGCATGCCGTACCCGCCGTCGTTGACCAGCACGATCGTAAGGGGAATGCGCTCCTGCACGACGGTGGCGAGCTCGCCGCAGGCGTACATGAAGCCGCCGTCGCCGCAAACGCAGATCGTGGGGCCGGCGCCGGCCAGGGCGACCCCGAGCGAGGCGGGGAACCCGAATCCGAGCGTGCCCCACCCCAACGGGTAAGCCAGCTTGCGCGGCTTCGGGACCTGCCAGTAACCGGCCAGCCAGTAGCCCGGGATGCACATGTCGGTCACCACCACGGCGTCTACCGGCAGCGCCCGGTGCATGATGTCGAGAAACCCCGCGGCCTGTGGGTCGTCCGACGCCACCCAGTCCGCCACCGCGCGGCCGATCCCCGCCAGCCGGCGGTTGAGCTCGCCGAGGCCGTCCTGCGGCGCGACGCGCGGCACGAGCTGCTCGAGCACCGCGCCGGCATCGCCGAGCAAGGTGAGGTCGGGCCGATAGTTCTTGCTCGCCTCGGTCTGATCGACGTTGATGCTGATTAGCCTCGTCGGCGCAGGCATCTGCCAGTTCTGGGTCATCGTGCCGTCGAAGTCAGTGCCAACGGCCAGGACCACGTCCGACTCGTCCCACAGTGCCCCGACCTCGCGCGCGTGTGCCGGGCCGGGGACGGTGCAAGGATGCTCGCGCGCCAGCAAGCCGCGCGCGTTGAACGTGGTGATCACCGGCGCCGCCAGCTTGTGCGCCAGCTCGCCGACCCGCGGCCCCGCGCCGGCCCGCAGCGCTCCCCCACCGGCCCAGATAAGCGGCCGCTGGGCTGCGCTCAGCAGCTCCGACGCGTGGACCAGAGCCGCCGCGGCCGGTAGGGTCGCCGGTGACGACGCCCGCGCCGGCGTCACTTCGATCGCCGGCGCGCGAGCCGCGAGCGGGCTGAGCAGCAGATCGGTAGGCACGCCGAGGTAGACCGGGCCGGTCGGGGCGGCCAGCGCGAGCGAACCCGACTCGAGCACGGCAGCCGCGATCTCTTCGGCGCCGGCCAGCAGCCACGCTGTCTTGGTCACCGGCCGGAACATCGCGGTCTGATCGCGGGTCTCGTGCAGGGTGCCGCCGTAGACGCCCTCGCGTCGCAGCGTCGTGGCGATGTCGGTGGCGATGACCAGCACCGGCGAGCCCGATGCCATGGCCTCGCCCGTCGCGCCCAGGGTGTTGGCCGCACCCGGCCCCGTGGTCACCACGGCCACCCCGAGGCGGCCCGTCGCCCGCGCGTATCCGTCAGCGGCGTACACCGCGGTCTGCTCGTGCCGAACCCCGATGAGACGAACGTCGGACTCCGACAGCGCCTTCCAGATCGGGAGGTTGTGGACTCCGGGGAGCCCGAATACGAGCTCCACCCCGAGCTGCTCGAGCGCCTCGAGGAGGCGGGTGGCCCCGATCACACGTGTCGCCGCCGTCTCGGTCACGAGTGATGTTCTACTCGATCGGCGCCCGGGCTGATGATGCCGTCGGCCGCGGCGCCTATGCTGCCCGCCGTGGCCCCTACCGGCGGCACGTTTCTGGTCGCTCGAAACCCCGACCCGGACAGCTCACTGCCCTATCTGCTCCGGCTGCCGATCGAAGGCGGGCTCGAGCTGAAGGCGCGAGCGCCATGGCCGGCCACGGCGCGCGTGTACTGCCACCCGATCGACGACTGGCCGGCCGGAGCCGAGACGGTGGAGGAGGTGGCGGTCCGCCACTGCGTCCGGCGCGGCAGGGCGATCGACCTGACGCTGGAGCGCGCTCGCAACAACCGATCTCAGTTCGTGTTCACGCAGCCGCACACCGACCGCGAGCGAGGGCGGCCGATGATCTTCTGGCAAACCGCCCGTACCGTCCGCCGCGCCCGTCCAGGGCAGCGCGCTCCTACACGGCGCGGCTCGGGAAGCCGGGAGCTCGTGGTCGAGGTCGACTCCCGCGAGCGCTATCCGTACCGCTTCGCCAGCCGTGGCGTGGAGTGCCGCCGCAGCCCTCTGTCCTGTGGCGACTACGCCGTGCGCGCCGGCGAGCGCGTGATCGCCGCCGTGGAGCGCAAGACGCTCGAGGACTATGTCAAGTCGCTCGTGGACGGCTCGCTGGCGTTTGCCCTGGCCGAGCTGGCGGCACTGCCGAGCGCCATCGTGGTGGTCGAGGCTCGCTACTCCGAGCTGCTGGCCGTCCCCCGCGTCCAGCCGGGCTGGATCGCCGAGCTGACGGCGCGGCTTCATGTGCGCTATCCGGCCGTGCCGCCGATGTTCTGTGACTCGCGCAAGCTCGCCGAGGACTTCACCTACCGTTTCCTCGCCGCCGCGGCCGCCGAGCACGCCGGTTGAGCGCCGGCCGGGGCCGTGGCCGTTGGGGTGCCTGGATCTGGCCCCGGCGGCCGGCTCACACGATCTTGCCCGGATTCAGATGGCGGCCGGGGTCGGCCCCCTCAAATAGTGCCTCGAGCATGACCACCCCGGGCTGCGAGATGTCCTCCTCGAGCCACTGCGCGTGCTCGGTTCCGACCGCGTGGTGATGCGAGAGCGTCGCCCCGTTGTCGACAAAGGCCTGCTGGATGGCGACCTTCACCACGTCGTACTCCTCGAGTATGTCGCCGTCGGGGGTCGGCCGGAACGCGAACGTGAAGTACAGACACGCGCCGGCGTGGTAGCTGTGCGACAGGTGGCACATGAGGTAGCCCTGGACGCCGAGCCGCCCGAAGGCGTCCGATGCCGCGCTCCTGACCGCGTCGTACACCGGAGCCAGCCGGCTCCACGGCGCCGCGGTCTCGGACACGTCGCCGGGCACGCCGCGGTCGAGGAGGAAGTCGCGGATATAGGGGATATCGAACTTCTTCTGGTCGTACAGGGTGCCCGGCCCCGACCCGATGCACAGGCCGCCGTGGCGTTTGACCAGCTTGCCCACCGCCTTGCGCTCGCGGGCGACGTGGCGCTCGCTTCCTTCGTAGCCGATGAACGACAGGCACATCTGCCCGGTGTCGTATCCGAGCCGGCGCCCCACGTAGGTCCTCAGCGCCGCGGACTCGAGCTTGTCCACCAGGCTGGGCAGCCGGCGCGTGGCGAAGGAGAACTGGGTTTCGGGCGCGTCGGAGAGCCGCGTCACCGACGCTGAGAACTCACCGGCGGCGATGTCGCGCATGGCAGCCAGTCCATCGGCGAAGGTCGGGAACAGGTAGCCGAGGATCGTGCGGCGCTCGGGTATGCGCCGCACCTCGACGATCGCTTCGGTGATGATCCCCAGGCGACCTTCGCTGCCCAGGACGATCTGGCGGATGCTCGGGCCGTTCGACGTCGCCGGGACGGGCCGCACGACGAGCATGCCCGACGGCGTCACCACCCGCAGGCCTTTCGTGAGGTCCGCGATGTCCCCGTAGCGGTCCGATTGCATGCCGGAGGACCGGGTGGCGATCCATCCTCCGAGCGTGGAGTGCGTGAACGAGTCGGGGAAGTGACCGAACGTGTACCCCTGAGCGCTCAACTGCTCCTCCAGGTGCGGTCCGAACACTCCAGCCTGCACGCGGGCCAGGCGCGAGGTGGCGTCGATGCCCAGCACGCGGTTCAGCCGGCCGAGATCCACCGAGATGACCGGCCGTTGCTCGCCGGCCGGCGCCTCGAGCGAACCGGAGATCGACGAGCCGCCCCCGAACGGGATCACCACCGCATCGGCATCGATCCCTGATCGCATGACCGCCTCGACCTCGTCCTCGCTGCCGGGGCGCACGACGACGTCCGGAACGCGATTCAGTTCTCCCCGCCGCTGGCGCACGAGGTCGTGGAGCGACTTCCCGCGCGCGTGCACGACGCGATCAAGCCGGTCGGTCGAGACGAATCCTCCTTCGACTGCCGCCTCCAGAGCGCTGCGCAGATCGTCGGTGAGCCTCGACTCCGGGACGCGAAGGTCCTTGAACGGGATAGGCGAGACCGACGCGCTTGCCACGTCCACGCCCAGCGCCCATTGGATGAAAGGGCGCAGAGCCGGCTTGTCCTCATGTGTGAACTCGAGGCCCTCGGGCCCCCACCCCCACCATTTCATCGCCGCCATGTCACTCCTCCGCTCGCTGCCTCATCTTCAGGCGCGCCCGATTCGGCGATCGCGGCGAGGATCTGACGGGACCCGGCGGGCGTTGATCGACATTCGTGCGGCTGCCGCCTGCATCGCGGTAACGGTACGCGGTCGCTGCCCGCGGCGCCGCGCCTGCAATGCTCTCGCGATGAGTCTCGCGAGCGAGATCCTCGCGCGCCGGATGCGCCTGCCGCGCGCCCAGACACGCGAAATCGTATGTGAGCCTGACCTACGCGCCGCGATGGATGACGGCGCCGTGCTGCTGGCCGACCGGTGGGTGGCGCGGGCGCAACGCGCGCGCCACCAGCCGACCGTGCTGGTCCGTTCACCGTACGGCCGCAGGCAGGGCGTCGGGCTGATCTTCGGGCGTCTGCTGGCCGAGCGCGGCCTCCAGGTGGTCATCCAGAGCGTCAGGGGGACGTTCGGCTCCGAGGGCACGTTCAGCCCGTTTGACGAGCGCGCCGACGGGTTGGCCACCTTGCGCTGGATCGAAGAGCAACCATGGCACCGCGGGCCGATCGGAATGATCGGCCCGAGCTACCTTGGACTGGTGCAGTGGGCGGTCGGCGCGGACGCCGGCGCCGAGCTCGGGGGCCTCGCGATCCAGTTCAGCGCCTCACAGTTTCACGCCCAGACCTACGCCGGCGGCAGTCTCTCGCTCGAGACGACCGCCTCATGGCTGGTGATCGTCGCCGAGCAGGAACGCCGGGCCGCGCCGATCGCCATCGCGCGCACGCTGCGCCGCTTGCCGAGGCTCCTGTCTGAGCTGCCATTGGCTGACCTCGACGAACTGGCGACGGGCGGACGCGTCGACTGGTATCGCGACTCGATGGCTCATCCCCTGCGCGACGACACGTTCTGGGGGGTGCGCGATTACACCGCCGGCGTAACCAAGGTCACGGCTCCGGTGCAGCTCGTCGGCGGGTGGTACGACATCTTCCTCCCCTGGATGCTCGAGGACTTCTGCGCCCTCCAGGCGGCCGGGCTGAGCGTGCAGTTGATCGTCGGGCCGTGGACGCACACGGGCCCGGGCGGGGCGTCCGCCGGCATCCGCGAAGGCATCGCCTGGCTCCGCGCCCAGCTGCTGGGGGACAGCCGGCTCGTGCGACCGGCAGCGATTCGCCTGCTCGTCACCGGGGAGCGGTCCGGCGGCGGCTGGCGTGAGCTTGAGAGCTGGCCGCCCCCGGACATCAGCGAGTACCGGCTCTGGCTGGGGGATCACGGCCGGCTCGAAGAGCTTCCACCCCGCGGCGCGCCGGCGGCCGGCGATCGCTACCGCTATGACCCGTCCGATCCCACGCCGTCGCTAGGCGGCCCTGTGCTCCTCGGCCGCAGGCCCGTGGTGGACAACCGGCCGCTCGAGGCCCGCTCCGACGTCCTCACCTACACGGCGCCGGCACTCCAGTCCCCGCTGGAGGCGATCGGACCGGTTCGCGTCGAGCTGTTTGTGCGCGCCGGCTCGCCGTTCTTCGACATCTTCGCCCGGGTGTGCGACGTCGACGCGCATGGCACCTCGTGGAACGTCTGCGACGCGCTCGCCCGCGTGGGCGCGAACGGCTTCGAGCAGCTGCGCGACGGGAGCTGGCGGGTGGCCTTTGACCTGTGGCCGATGGGTCACCGCTTCGCGGCCGGGCACCGCGTCCGTCTGCAGGTGTCCTCCGGCGCGCACCCCCGTTACGCCCGCAATCCCGGCAACGGCGAGGATCCGATGACCGCCACCGCGCTCCGCGCGGTGGACATCGAGATCCTGCACGACGAGCCGCATCCTTCGCAGCTGATCCTCCCGCGTTCGGGGGATTCTGGGCTGACCCGGAGCGCCGGCGCTTGATTGCCATCAACTGCGCACGCGGGCCGCGCGCGTGGCGGGATTGCGGAGTTAAACGCGGTGGTGGCGGCAAAGTCCGCTCCGGGTCGCCGGCGGCAGCGCGAGTGTGGACTTATGAGTAATCGCGGCGGTCAGCGGGCGTCGGGTGGGCCTTCCGGGCCTCGGGTTCGACGCGGCGCCGCGTCAGATCGCTCCGGGCAGGCTCATGCCATCGGTTCGCCGCGTCATTGCGCGCGCTCGACCGGCGCTTGGGGCGTATCCGCGCGGTCGAACCCCGCGCCGGCCGTTCGGCCGCCCCGAGCTGCCAAGCCGCAGCCGTCTGCCACCGCACCCCGCCGGCGTCGGATCCGCCCGCAGGCTCACACGAACGGCTCGCCCGGCAACCCGGGCGCCCGCCGGTCCGCGACCCAGGACAGCACGGTGGCCCCCACGTCGGCGAGCAAGCCGTCGTGGCGACGCCCGTCGCCGCCGGCGTAGGTGGCGAGCAGCGGCGCGTGTTCGCGTGTGTGGTCGGTGTGCGGCGCGGTGGGGTCGACGCCGTGGTCGGCGGTCAGGATGAGGAGGTCATCGTCGCGTAGGAGGGTCAGCCATTCGGCGGCGGCGCGGTCGATCTCGATCAAGGCCCGGTGAAAACCCTCGACATCGTGCCGGTGGCCGTAGAGCTGATCGGTCTCGACTAGGTTTACGAAGATCAGGCCGGAGTCCAGCTCACGGAGCAGGCGGGTGGTCACCGCGATCCCGGCGGCGTTGGAGGCGCCGGCGTGCTTGACGTCGACCCCGACGCCGGCAAACAGGTCGTGGATCTTGCCCACGCCATGCACGTGCGCGTGGGCGCTCTGAAGCTCCTCGAGGTATGAGCGTCCAGGCGGGCGCAATGCATAGTCGCGACGTCCGGCCGTGCGGCGGAAGGAGCCTGGAACGCCCTCGAACGGCCGAGCGATCACGCGGCCGACCGCGTGCTCACCGGTCATCACCCGCCGGGCGGCTTCGCACGCCGCATAGAGCTCCGGCTCGGCAACACGCTCCACATGACACGCGATCTGAAGCACCGAGTCGGCCGAGGTGTAGAGGATCGCCTCGCCCGTTTGCAGGTGATGCGGCCCGTAGGCCTCGATCACCTCGGTCCCGCTGTAGGGCAGGTTGCAGCAGAAGCGCAAACCGGTGGCGGCATGGAGGGCGCGCACGATGTCGGGCGGGAAGCCCTGCGGGTAGGTCGGGAGCGCTTGCGCGGGCACCACCCCCATGAGCTCCCAGTGCCCCGTGGTGGACTCCTTGCCGGGACCGAGCGGGCGCAGCCGACCATGCACCGCGGGGTGGGCTGCCGGGGAGAGGCCGCGGATCGGCACGATCGAGCCCAGGCCGAGGCGCTCGAGCGTCGGCAACCTCAGTCCGCCCACCCGCTCGGCCAGATGGGCCAGAGTGTTCGATCCCTGATCGCCGTACGCGGCCGCGTCCGGAAGCTCCCCCACACCGCAGGCATCGAGCACGACGACGGTGGCGCGGCGCATCAGAAAGTGCCCCGGGCTTGCCGGCGCTGGCACATCAGAGGCCGGCCCGCCGGTCGGAATCAGGAGGCCAGACAACCTCCCCCGCCACGCGCAGCCCGGAGGAAAAGGCCGCCGAGAACAGCGCCTCCTGCGCGCCCGGAAAATGCCATCCGCAGACCAGCGACGTTGTGGTTCCGTTCGCGGCGAGACTGCGAACGAACTCGCGCGCCACCGCGGTGCCGTAAGCGGCGTCGGCCAGGCGCGCCTCCTCGGGCAACGAGCGCAGGCGCAGCCAGTCCATCAGCTCGAGCCCCATCGCGCCGATCACCCGGATCTGGGGGAAATGGACGTGGCAATCCACGAGACCTGGCAGCAGCAGCGCATCCCGCTCGTCCGCCACCGCCGCGTCGGCAAAGCGAGCCCGGACCTCGGCCCACGGCCCGCAGCCAACGATCCGGCCGCCGGAGAACGCCCCCGCCCCGTCCGGAAATGCCTCCAAAGCGCCGACATCGACAAACGGATTGCGGGGCGTGTGCGCCACCTGGGCCCGAACGATCGTGGTCATCGATGAAGAGCACGTTAGGCGACTCCCCACCGTCCCGCGCAGGGGTTATGGTTGCGCATTCAGTCCTGTCGGAAAGGAGACTCAGTGACGGGGAGGATCAGGCCGTTAGGCCTCCTTGCTGTTGCCCTGGCGGCGCTGGCTCTGGGGCTGGCCGCGTGCGGCAGCAGCAGTAGCAGCAAAAGCCCAAGCGGCGGCGGCAGCGCCGGTGCGTCGGGCACCAGTACGACGACGGGCTCGTCGAGCGGCGGCGCGAAGCTCAAGGTCGGGGTGGTGACCGACATCGGCGGGCTCAACGACCACGGCTTCAACCACCTCGCGTACGTGGGCTTGCAACGCGCGGAGCAGCAGCTCGGGATCCAAGGGCGCGTGCTCACGTCGAACTCGGGCGCGGACTACCTGCCGAACCTGACGACGCTGGCCCGTGATGGCTACAACCTGATCATCCCGGTCGGCTTCCTCATGGCCCAGGCGACCGACCAGGTGGCCAAGGCGTTCCCGAGCGCGAAGTTCGCCATGGTCGACTCGGACGCCACCGCCGAGGCGGGCGATCCGAAGAACATCGAAGGCCTTCTGTTCGAGGAGCAGCAGGCGGGCTACCTGGCGGGCTATCTAGCCGGCCTGTATGCCAAGGAGCACGGCTACAAGACCATCTCCAGCGTGGGCGGCCAGAAGATCCCGCCGGTCGACCACTACATCGCCGGCTATCAGGCCGGCGCGAAGGCCGCCGACCCGGGCATCCAGACCCTGAACGGCTACTCCCAGGACTTCACCGACCAGAGCAAGTGCAAGGAAGTCGCTCTGAACCAGATCGCCCAGGGCTCCAAGGTGGTCTTCCAGGTGGCCGGCGGATGCGGACTGGGCGCTCTGTCGGCAGCTCAGCAGAAGGGTGTGCAGGGCATCGGGGTCGACGCCGACCAGTCCTACCTGGGCACCTACATCCTGACCTCGGCCGAGAAGAAGGTCGACAACGCGGTGTTCAACG
>JAFAZZ010000138.1 GCA_019239375.1 Solirubrobacterales bacterium
CCCAGGCAACCGGCAAGAAGGGTGTGCTCAGGTGTACGAGCGGCGACACAGTGCACCTAACCTGCACTGAAAAACTGAAGCTGAATCAGCTCTGAGGCTGCGACTCGCGGCTGACGCACGCTTGGACGTTGAGCGTCCGCAAGCGGCGTCGGCCTCGACGGAGCGGAGCCGGTGCCAGAGCATCATGACGGCGGCGAGGGAATCGGCACTCTGGTCGAGGTGCGAACCGTCGCGATGACGACTTGCCGACAACACCTCGGATGGGCCTTGGCCTCCCGGACGGTGAGCGGGTCATCGGGACGCTCCGTCGCCGACCGAAGGCGGGTCGGCCCCGAATCGTAGTGGACCAGACCTGCTGGGTCGGGCCGCACAAGGACGGGCCGGGAATCCACGCTCCCGGCTGGCCGATCGCATCGATGACATCCCGGTTCCGGCACTCCTGGTTCACAACTTGGTCACAAGCGGCGCCGGAGTTGGTCGGATGATGTTCTGCTGATCGCCGACGAGCAGCTGATCCCCACCTTCATCCGTGACCTGCCGATGGCGCGTGAGGCCCTTTCCTACGCCCGCGAGCTGCACCGCGGGCAACGTCGGGCGTCTGATGAGGCGCCATTCATCCTGCACCCGCTGGAGGTCGCCTCGCTGCTGTATAACACCGGTCACTCAGAGCCGGTGGTGGCGGTGGGGATCCTCCACGACATTCTCGAGGACACGCCTGTACGTCCGCACGACCTCGAGGAGCGCTTCGGCGCGGAGGTGGCCGGGCTGGTGTCGGTGATGACCGAGGATCCCGGGATCGAGCCCTTCGAGGCGCGCAAGGCGGCGCTGCGGCATCGCGTCGCGAAGTTCAACGGCAGCGCGATCGCCGTCTACGCTGCCGACAAGGTGGCCAAGGTACGCGAGCTGCGTGCCCACGCCACCCGCGACCCCAGGCTGCTCGCGCCGGACGGACCGGCTCAGGCGCGCCTCGATCACTACCTGGAGAGCGTCGCCATGCTCGAGGACACCATGCCCGACCACCCCCTGGTCAGGCAACTGCGCTTCGAGCTCGAGGCATTGCAGGCACTACCGCCGAAAGCCACAGTCGGGCGGGGCCAGCAGACGTAACCGAACTTGACACGATGAATTCAAGCGGGCAACGCGAGCTCGGGGCGCGACGGATGATTCGACTCGCGCCTGCCGTGGACGGCGGCAAGCACCGGCCCTTCGGCAAACTCGCGAGAGATGAGGCGTCACGTTCATCGCCCGTCTGGCTGCCGCCTAGCACGACGACCAGCGCTCTCGCGTGACGCGCTTTCTCGAGGACCGGCAGCCCCCGACCTGGCAGTGACGCCCGAAGGTGACGGAGGTCAATGGCGTCCGCTTCGACAGCGCTCCGCGCTGAAGCGACAGCGCCGCGAGGGGCCCTGGACGTCGCCTGTGCCCCTAGCCGGTTGGGATACTGACGGGGTGGCAGCTACCCCCGATCGTTGGTCTCGATGGGTGCCATGCCGACACGCCACCGATCAGCACCAGCGAGACGTCGCCCTCAACCGCCCCCCCGAATTCGCGACCGTCTGCTCCAGAACGCCGAGCCGCTCGACGGCGTGACGTTGCTCGACATCGGAACCGGCGACGGGCTGATCGGCGTCGCAGCGATCGATCCGTCAGCGCGCGGCAAGGTGATGTTCACTGACATCTCCGAGCCGCTGCTCGAGCGAACCCGCCGTGGGCAACTACAGGGGACGAGCAGGGCAGGACCCGCCTCGACACGTCGGATCGGCGTCCGTCGTTTCTGCGGGTTCGCGGCCGGCGCGGGCGATCGCGAGCGTGGCCGAGCAGTCGGCCTTGATGAGTCCCAAGATCGAAACGCCTCGTTCACGAGCCGGTTACTTGCGCGCCCGACCGCGGCCCGTAGGGTCCCACTGTCCGGGTCTTTCGGAGAAAGGGGAAGCGTCGATGCCCAGCCGGTCCAGAAGGGCAAATCGCGTCGAACTGACGGGTATGCAGGTCACACGACGACGCCGACGAGTCTCGAGAGCGCGTCTCGTCGTCTCCGGCGGGATCGGCTTCCGACGCCGGATCGTCGCCGTCGGCGCCACGGTCGGGATCCTCGCCGGCGCGGGAGTGACCTACGCCTCGACAGTGGGGTTTGGCGACAACCA
>JAFAZZ010000554.1 GCA_019239375.1 Solirubrobacterales bacterium
AACACGCGGCGGCGCAGGCCGATGGGCAGCAGCCGGTGCAGCCGCAAGAGCCGGACGAGCGTGCGCCCGGCCGACGGCAGCGCGCGACCTGGCTCCTCCCAGCGCCCGCCGACATCGACGACGTTCGGACTGGCGACGCCCAACGCGGCGTGGGCGTCCATCCATGCGACGAGATGTCGCAGCCCACCGCCTGGCGCGCGCACGTCTGGGTTGAGCAACAGCCAGTAGCGGCCCCGCGCAAGGGCAAGAGCGGCGTTGGCGCCGGCCGCGAACCCGCGATTGCGCTCCATTTCGACGACCTGCGCGGCGGGAGCCTCGGCCCGCAGGACTGCAACGCTCTCGTCGGGCGAGGCGTTGTTGACGACAATTAGCTCCGCGAAGCCGCTGTCGAGCTCCCCCCGAATCGAGCGCAGGCAGTCTCGGAGGGTGTCGGCCGAGTTGTAGAGCACCATCGCGATGGACAGCTCCGGCCGCTCGGTACCCGTCATCGCACCCATTGTCGCGACGCGCGGGATCAGATGAGCGGTCTCGAGCAGGCCGGGGCGCCGACGGCAGAAATGATCGACGACCGGATCAGGGCGAATTTCGGCGATCAGCGTTGCTACGCTGGCGCGCGTGTCGTCTCTTGCCACGGCGCCGGCAGGCGCCACACCGGAGCAGGCTGGAGCGACGCCAACAAGCCGCAATCGCCGGTCGTTCCTCTCCGCCGATCTGGCGCTGGCGGTCGTGCTGGCCGCGGGCTTGGCGCTGATCGTGTTCGTCGCCACCGGCGGAAGCGACCTCGGCCCGAATACCTGGGTTGAGATCGTTCTGCTCGCCGTTGGCGCCGCCAGCGCGGTGGCGGTGGCCTTGCTGGCCCCCGGGCCACCCGGGCGGGGATTCGCGACGGTCGTCCTGTTCGCGGCCCTGGCGGCACTGAGCTATCTCTCGATCGCCTGGTCGGTGCAGCCCGCCACCTCGTGGCTGGAGGCTAACCGCACGCTCGCCTATCTCGGAGCGTTCGCCGCCGCCGCTGCGCTCGCCCGGCTCGCGCCAGCGCGCTGGCCGGCGATCCTGGGCGCTATCGGACTGGCCACGGTCGTCGTCTGCGGCTACGCACTGCTCGCGAAGGTGTTCCCGGCGACGCTCAACGCCAACGACACCCTGGGCCGTCTGCGGGTCCCCTTCGGCTACTGGAACGCCACCGGGCTGATGGCCGCGCTCGGACTGCCGGTCTGCCTGTGGGCGGGCACCCGCCCGGCCACCGGCCGCTTGCTGCGCTCGCTGAGCGTCCCCGCCCTGGTCGTGCTCCTCACCACGCTCATCCTGGCCTACTCTCGCGGCGCGCTGCTCGCCGCCGTGATCGCTCTGGCCGCCTGGTTCGCCCTCGTTCCGCTTCGCCTGCGTGCGACGCTGCTCCTCGCGGTCGGGGCAATCGGCGCCGCGATTCCCACAGCGTGGGCGCTGGCGCATCACGCGATCACCCACGACAACGCCACGCTGGTCTCGCGCACCGCCGCTGGCCACACGTTCGGTCTCGTGCTCGTCGTGGTGTTGGCGGTCTCCGCGCTGGCCGGCTTCATAACCATCCGCGCCATGGACGGGGTCACGCTCCAGCCGCGCGTCCGCCGGCGGATCGGCACCGGGCTCCTGCTCGCGCTCGCACTAGTCCCCCTCGTGGCACTGGCCGGCGCCGCCGCCTCCTCGCGTGGCCTGACCGGTCAAATCTCGCACGAGTGGACCACGCTGACCAGCACCACGCCCCCAACCAGCGTGGGCAACAACGCCGGCCGACTGGGTCAACTCGGTAACAGCCGCGGGCTCTACTGGAGCGAAGGACTGAAGGTTGGCGAGCACGCGCCGCTCGCCGGCGTCGGCGCCGGCGGGTTCGACACCGCCCGCACGCGCTACACCACGAACAGCCTGGCCGTCGCGCACGCGCACAGCTACGTAATTGAGACGTTCGCCGATTTCGGGCTGATCGGGATCGCGCTGAGCCTGGCTCTGCTGACGACGTGGGCACTTGCGGCGCGGCGCACGCTGCGCGGCCCGCCCGCCGACGAGGGCCAGGCCGCCGAGCGCATCGGGCTGATCACCATGCTCGCGGTGGTGGTCACCTTCGGCGTCTCGTCGCTCATCGACTGGACCTGGTTCATCCCGGGCGTCACGGTGCCGGCGCTCCTCTGCGCCGGCTGGCTCGCGGGACGCGGACCGCTCGGCGCACGCACGCCCGGTCGAGCCGACACATCGCAGCCCGTGGCAAAGCGACCGATCGCGCCCGGTCGGCTCGCGGCCGCCCTCGGGATCCTCGCCGCGGCGCTCGTGGCCGGCTGGTTCGTCTGGCGCCCGCTTCACTCCTCCGACCAGGTCTCCGCCGCAATCGACGCGCTGACCCGCGCAGACGCCGGCGCTGCGCTGGCCGACGCTCGAGGTGCGGCGGCCAGCGATCCGGTCTCAACCGAACCCCTGTGGGAGCTATCGGCCATCTACGGGGCGCTGGGCGACCCGGCAGCCAGCCGCCAGGAGCTCCTCCACGCCGTGCATGTCCAGCCGGCCAACGCCCAGACCTGGGTGCAGCTCGGCACGTTCGATCTCCAGGCCCATCGGGTCCAGCTCGCGCTCGCCGAGCTGGCAAACGCGTGGCGGCTCGATCGCACCCAGCCGATCACCGAGCAGCTGATCCAGCAGGCCAAGAGCCGGCTGGCCGGCTAGCCAGGCGCACGCCGCGCGCACTAAACGTCCAACTCGGTTCCGGCGACGGGGCGAGATTGCAATTCGGGGCCACCAGCGCACCAAACGTCCAACTCGGTTCCGGCGACGGGACGAGATTGCAATTCGGGGGCACAAGGGCACCGAACGTCCAATTCGGTTCCGGCGACGGGACGAGATTGCAATTCGGGGGCACCAGCGCACAACGCAATCCCGACGCCCCGCGAGATCGCGCTTTGGGGCGATTGCCGTGTCACCGGACCGCGTGGGCGAACAGGCTCCGCTTGAGCAGCGGCGGACCGTCCACCGCCCGCACCGAGACCGACGAGAAACCGAACTCTTCGAGCAGCGCCCCCAGCGAGCGCGCCGTGTACAGGTGGAGGTGATCGCCCAGGGGCTCGGAGTAGCGCTCGACCCCGCCCAGCAGAACGCGCAGCCGCCCGTGTGAAGGCGTCGTTGCAAGGAGCCGCGCGCCCGGCGCCAAGACCCGTCTGACCTCCGACAGCCAGCGTGCCGTGTCAGCCACGTGCTCGATCACCTCGCTGGCCCACACCAGGTCGAAGGCGCCAACCCCGAAAGGCAGCGGTCCGTCGAACGGAACCAGTTGAAAACAAACCCCCGGGTGACGGACACGAGCCCGCTGCAGCGCGGCCTCCGCCACATCCACCCCGACCACCCGAGCACCGCGGGCAGCCAGCGCGGCGGTGAACTCACCCGCCCCGCAGCCCAGATCTAGAACCCGATCCCCAGCCGAAACGGCCGCCAGCAGGAAGCCAAGCCGGCGCTCGAACAGCGGCGCCTGCAGCGAGTCCGGCAGGCGCTCCCACAGGTCCTCGTAGTACTCCCTGATCGCGGCACCGTAACGCGTCCAACCGAACCAACCGACATTCGTCGGGCAGCATGGTTAGAGTGCGCGGACCGGACCGGCGTGCGTCATCCGGACGACACGTGAACGTCGCATTCGACAGCCGCCCCGCGAAGAGCACCCATGGCGTCGGCCGTTACGCCCGCTGCTTGCTCGAGGCGCTGCGCGATCTGGGCCGCTGTGACGTGGTCGAGACCCACGAGCCGCGGCGCTGCGAGGTCTACCACTCTCCCTGGATCGACGGCGCGATGCTCCGCTGTCCGGTCCCCATGGTCGTCACTCTGCACGACCTCGCCCCGCTCAAGCGCCACGGCCAGTACCTGCGCTCGACGCTCCGCTTCAAGCTGCGCTACCTCGCGGTCCAGCGGGCCATGCGGGTAATCGTCCCCACGTACGCGGTGGCCGAGGACGCCGAGACCGTGCTCGACATCCTGCGGGCGCGGATCGCGGTGATCCCCGAGGCCCCGGCGCCTTCGCTCCATCCTCGCTCGGAAAGCGAAGTGGATGCCGTGCGCAAACGCTACGAGCTGCCCGAGCGCTACCTGTTATGGGTGGGCGCGATGCAGACACCGGACCCGCGCAAGCGCGTCGCGGCCTTGACCCGGGCCGCCCGGTCGATGCCGTTGGTGCTGGTCGGGCCCACCGCGCCGTGGGCGCACGAGCTAGCCGGGGTCACGCTGACCGGCGCGGTCTCAGACGACGAGCTCGCCGCGATCTACACGGGCGCCCACGCGCTGGTCTTCCCGAGCGACGACGAGGGCTTCGGACTGCCCCCGGTCGAGGCACTCGCGTGCGGCACCCCGGTGGCGGCCTCCGATGTTCCCGCCCTCCGAGAAGTGCTCGACCGACGCGCGACGCTCACGGCGGTCGACGACCTCGATGGGCTCGTCGCCGCGGCCGAGTCGGCCGAACGACCGGCGCCGGCACCCCCCGCCTGGACCTGGCAGGACGCCGCCCACGCCACCTGGCAGGTCTACTGCGAGGCGGTCGCCGAGACCGGCTCGAGCCAGATCACGCGCCCGAAACATCGGGCTGCTGCGCTGGTTAAAGACGTGTGAGGTCTGTCCGCCGTCGCATCCTGCGCGCGGCCGGCGCGCCGCTCGTCGCTGCGCTGGCGCTGGCGGCGCCGGCCCACGCGGCGTCGGTCCTGGTCATGGGACCGCATGGCCACGTGACCGTCAGCCAAGACCCGTTCCTGGCCCCGGGCGAACCCACACCGGCCCCGGCAGCCGCCCCGCGGGCGCGCGCCGGCGCCCACGCGACGTTCGCCAGGGCGCACGCGGCGCTCGCCGGCGCACACGCGGCGCTGGCCGGCGCACACCCGACGCCCGCCGGCGCACACGCGGCGCCGAGCAAGCGCAAGCCGGCGCAGAAGACCGTCCGCAGCGAGCTCTCCCGCCTGCTCAAGGCGAACGCGATCACCTCGGCCCAGTACGGCGCTTACAGTGCGAGCTTCAACGCGGCCGTGGCCGCCGAGCGGCACCTGCGCGGTACTCGCGCCATCGAGCTCCAGGCGGTGGTCACCAACCTCCACGACATCGCCGCCGCCGGCAAACTGACGCCCGGCCGCCTGCCCGTCCTGTTCCAGACGCTCGACGAGAACCGCCAGTGGTGGACCTCGGGACCCATCCCGGCCGCGAACACCTACGTCGAGTTCGCCGGCTCGCAGCTCGTGTGGGAGTACTACCCGGGCCAGGGGATCGAGCTCCAGGTGCTCGGCACGTTCGCCAAGGCCGACGGGCTGTACACAGGAGGACCGGGCAACTATGCGCAGATGCTGGCGCTGCTCGCCCAGATGATCCCGCTGGCCGTCAACCGCGCCGGCGGCCTCACCTGGGAGTACTACTTCAAGTTCGACGGCGGCAACCCGCCCTGGACGAGCGCCATGTCGCAGGGGACGGGGATCGAGGCGCTGACCCGAGCCGACCTGGCCACTCACGATGCCTCCTACCTCCAACTCGCCCACCGGGCCCTGCCGGTCTTCACGGCGCCGCCGCCGGTCGGGGTACGTGTAGGGACCCCGCGCGGAGCACGTTACGTCCAGTACACGTTCACCCCGGGGACGTCGATCATCAACGCGTTCCTCCAGTCGCTCATCGGCCTCTACGACTACGCACAGGTCAGCCAGGACCCGCTGGCCGAGCAGCTGTGGAACGCCGGCAACGCCGAGGCCCAGGCCGAGGTTCCCAGCTTCGACACCGGCGCGTGGTCGCTCTATGAGCCGGGGGTCGAGGACAGCCTCAGCTACCACGAACTGGTCACGGGCTTCCTCCAGCAGCTGTGCCAGCGCACCCAGGCATTGGTCTACTGCGCCACCGGGCAGCACTTCACGACCTACCTGACTACCCCGCCGACCCTCCAGCTGCTCACCCAGAGCCTCCGCAAGAAGAAACCGGCCGCCGTCCGGTTCGAGCTCTCCAAGTACGCGCACGTGGGCGTCGTCGTGGTGGGCCCCGGAGGTCACACGCTGTTCGAGACCAGCGCGAGCTTCGGCTACGGAGCGCGGTCGTTCACGATCCCCGCGCTCGAGCACAAGGGGACCTACACGATCCGCCTCGCCGCCACCGACCTGGCCGGGAACTTCAACCGCATCACCGGCACGATCGAGGTCGTGTGACGAAAACCCCCGCCCCGGCCCCGGCCCCGGCCCCGACCCCGGCGCGCTTCGGCGCGATCAAGCGGGGCCCTCGCGAGGCCCTCGAGCTGCTCCCCTAGCCGGAGGACTCTCCACGATCAGGGTCACCGGCCCGTCATTGACCAGCTCAACCGCCATCATCGCCCCGAACACCCCCCGCTCGGCCCCCATGCGCGAACAGAATCGCTCGTACAGCGCCTCGGCCAGGGTCGGCACGGCCGCGGCCACGTAGCTCGGCCGGTTCCCCCGCCGGGCGTCGCCATACAGCGTGAACTGACTCACGCACAACACCTGCCGGTCGCCCAGCGGCTCGTTCATCCGCCCGTCGGCGTCGGGGAAGATGCGCAGAGCGCGCACCTTGTCGGCCAGCCAGTCGGCATCGCGCTCTGCATCCTCGCGACCCACCCCGAGCAACACGAGCAGCCCGGGCCCAATGGACGAAACCACTTGACCGCCGACCGACACAGACGCCCGGCTGACCCGCTGAATCAGCGCCCTCACGCCGACAGTTCGCGCAGCTCGGCCGCGACGATCTCCGGCGGGACGATATTCAGGTTCACCCCGGCACCCAGCTCGAGGCCGGCCAATACAGTGATCCGGGGCAGGATGTCGATCCGCCAGCAGAAGTGCTCGGACCCCCGCGGGGCGGTCCGCACCCAGAGATTCAAAGGTGGGCTGGCCCCGAGACGCCGAGCCAGTCGGGACAACGCCTCGTGCACCATCCGGGCTCCGAGCGGCCCGTCGTCCTCGAAGCGCATGCGGGGGACCCGGGGCGCGAGTAGGAGCTGGAAGGGCACACGGGCACCGTAGGGCGCCATCAACACGGTCTCGTCGTCGATGGCGACGATCCGCTCGCGCCGCCGGACCTCCTCCTGCACCAGGTCGGCGAGCAGGTTGCCGCCCATCGTCCGCGTGGCGTACGCGCCGAAGCGCTCGCGCTCTCGCGCGATCGCCGAGGGCACGAAGTCGAGCGCGTACAGCTGAGCGTGCGTATGCGGCAGCGAGGCGCCGGCCTCGCGGCGCTCGTTGACGATCAGGTGCACGTAGGCCGCCTCGCGGTGCAAGCGCATTCGCTCCCGCCACACCTCGACCGCCCGCTCCACCTGATCGACGCGCAGCTGCGAGAGCGAGATCACCGGGTCCGGAGCGTTGACGATCACCTCGTGGGCCCCGCGCGCCGGGCCGGCCCAGAACAGGTCCGGGTTGGCCTCCGGCTCGGGTACCGGCGAGTCCGTGCTTAGGGCCGGGTACAGGTTCGGCACGACGCGCACGGTCCAGCCGGTCGTGTTTGGCGCGCCGCCGTTCGGGCGCACGGCATAGACCTCGGGCGGCGTGCGGTCCTCGTGCCCCTCGGCGAACGGATCGGTGTCTCGGTCGAGCACCGGCGCGGGTGGCGCTGTGAGCTCTCCTCCCGGCCGCCGAGCCCGGTCGCCGGCGACGATGGCGCGCAGGCCCGTCAGCGGATCGATCCGGACCTCAGGCAAGAGGAGGCCTCAATCGAGCGGCTTCTCCATCGCCACGTGCTCGATCCCTGCCTCCCAGAAAACCCGTCCGCGGGGGCGGTAGCCCGCGTTCCGGTACAGCTCGCGGGCATAGGTCTGGGCGTGGAGTACGATCCGCCGGGCGCCGCCGGCGCGCGACTCGTCGTCGGCTGCGGCGAGCAGCGCTGTGGCGATCCCCTGCCGGCGGGCCGGGCGCCGGACGGCCAGGCGGCTGAACTGCGCGGTTGTGCCGACCAGCAGGATTCGGCAGGTGGCGAGCAGCTCGCCGTCGCGGACGGCCACCAGGTGGATACCCTCCGGGTCGCGGCCATCCACCTCGTCGCGCTCGGGCACGCCCTGTTCGATGCAGAACACGTCGTGGCGCAGCTCGATCGCCGCCTCCAGCTCCTCTCGGCTGCGCGCACGGCGGATCTCGTACACGGCTGTCCCGGTCATCGGCCACAGCTTGCCACACGCGCACTGGCGGTCGGCTCACCCCAGCACCGAACACCTGCTTTAATGAGGGTGCTACACCTCTTGGCCGGGTGCGCGCGAGGGGAGCATCCGTATTGTGAGGGTCATCCTCGCCGTTCACGGTCTCTAGCGAGCCCGCCTGAGTCGCCACGCAGTATCTCCGCGGCTCGCATACCGAAACGCAACCTTCCGATCTACATGGGTGATTCCACCCCTTTTCCTGAACCTGCCGCGATCGCGCGGGCGGAGCTCTTCACGCGCGAGCAGTTCGTCTACGAGGGCGAGACCCTCGAGGACGCGCTCGCCCCTGGCTCGGCCCGCCGGCGCGCGCTCGACGCGGCCCTGACCGAGATCGAGGCGGGAGCGGCCAAGCCGTCGATCGACTGGCGGCGCAAATTCTCCCTGCTGCTGGGGCTCGAGCGGCTGCTCTCCGAGGAGGAGCCGCACCTGGCCGACGGCGCGGTGCTCTCCGCCCATCAGGTCGACGCGCTATCAGGCACGCTGACCGCGCTGCTGGCCGAGGCCCAGCGCAACGGCAACGGGTCCTCCAACGGCGCTGGTCCGCCGCAGGGCACCCAGGAGCCGGGCCAGCTCGCGTCGGCGGCGATCCCGGGCGAGGAGGACCAGCTCGCGCCGGCGGCGATCCCGGGCGAGGAGGACCAGCTCGCGTCGGCGGCGATCCCGGGCGAGGAGGACTCCGAGGACGACCTCGACGTGGACGGGGACGAGGGCGTCGAGGACGAGGAGCCCCAGGACTGGCAGGACGATGGCGAGCTTGACGAGGACGTGGAGATCGACGAGCGCCCCGAGGATCCCAACGCCGACCGGCGGTTCTGGTTCGAGCACGCCACCGGCGCCGGCAAGACCGTCGCCGCTCTCGGCTTCGTGGAGGCCTCACGCACGGGTGGCGTTCTGATCCTCACCCACCGGCGCAACCTGGTCGACCAGTTCAACGGCGAGCTGCGCGACCGCGGGTACCGCGACCGGATCAGCGCCCCGCTGCTGAGCGGCAAGGACTCCGCCAACGGCCCGGTCACGGTCGAGACCTACCAGTGGTTCGTGCGCAACGCCGGGAAGATCTCCGACGCCTACACGATCGTCATCTGCGACGAGGCCCATACCGCGCTGGGTGAGAAGACCTCGGGCGCGATCCGCGCGTGGTCAGGCCCGATCTTCATCGGCATGACCGCCACGGGCGCCCTGATCGCCCGGCACGTCACCGACCTGTTCCCTACCCAGACCTCGCGCTTCGACCTGGCCCAGGCGGCCCGCCGCGGCGTGATCGCGCCGCTGCGCTGCATTCGGATCCCGCCCGGACCGGGGGTGCGGACGATCGCCAAGGTGCCGCTCCGACGCGGCGAGGTGGACACCGAATTCGACCAGGAGATGCTGGCCGAGCTGCTGGACCAGACGCCGTTCAACATGGCGATCGCCGACCTCTACAAGACTCGCTTCAACAACGTGCCGGGCGTGGTTTATGCGGCCGGCGTGCGGCACGCCAACAACG
>JAFAZZ010000565.1 GCA_019239375.1 Solirubrobacterales bacterium
GACCGTTGCGGCCACAGCTAATCGACGCCCTCAAGCGCGGCCGCGCGGAGTCAGGCAGATCACGGAGATGACGCGATCGAGACTCCGAACCGCGGCAGCAACGCGGGGTCATTGAAACGCGTCGATCCGGGATCTGGCCGTTCTCGATCTCGAGCACGCCGACCCCGTGCGGGATCCAAGTGCCATCTTCGGCTCGCAATTGGACTGTCAAGGCGGGCCGGCCGTTCGCCCACGTCGGTCTGTGCCGGATCCGCGTCAGATCGCCTTCGGCGATGGTCTCGAGGAGGAAGCGCGCGATCTGGAGGCCACCGCTCACCGACGCTGCGGCGGCATCCGTAGTAGCGCGTCCTCGCGCAGCAGCGCCACGAGCCCGTCCATGTCGGCATCTTCGAACACGGCCACATACCGGTTAAGGAGCTCGCGCTCGGCCGGATCCGCCGCCTGTCCTGTCGTCTCGGGCAGATGCCGAACGATCGTGCCGCGTGCGCGCTGCAGCGCGCTGTTGACCGACGGGACCGTCGACTCCAACACCTCGGCGACCTCAGGCGCGGTCCAGCCGAGCACGTCACGGAAGATCAACACCGCGCGCTGGCGGCCCGGCAGCGCCTGGATGCCGCGCATCAGCGCCAGCTCCATCCCCTCCCGGAGCGCGTACCGCGCAGCGGGGTCATACGTCGGCGAAGCCGTCTCGTCCGACGGCCGGTCCGGGAACGGATCGACCGGCACGGGCCGACGCGTCCGGTGCTCGAGCTCGTCCAAGCAGGCGTTCGTCGCGATCCGATACAGCTAGGTCTGAAACTGCACTCTCGGCTCAAAGCGCTCGAGCGCCCGGCACGCCCGCAACAGCGTCTTCTGCGTCAAGTCCTCGGCGTCCTGCGCGGACCCGAGCATCCGGTAGCAATGAACCTCTAGCGCGTGACGATAAGCCTCGACCAGCTGGTGGAACGCCCGCTCATCGCCGGCCTGCGCGGCGGCCAGCAGAAGGCGTTGATCAGCTTGCTTGGTGAGCGCTCGCATCAGTTGGCGACGTACGCGACGTGCCGGTAGAGGTCCTGACGCGTGAGCGAATCAAGTAGGGCTGTGGCGAGGTCGCCGTATGTGATCGCGCGCGCCTTTGCCAGCGGGCGAGTGCCGAGTCGGTAGGTGCCTTTGGGTGGTTTGTTGACCAGGCGGGGTGGGCGCAGGGAGATCCAGTCGATGTCGGTCGTCTCACGGAGTATCGCTTCCACGCGCCGCATGTCGTCGTAGCTGGCACCGAAGAACCGCTGCAAGATCGGCAGCGCGATGCGGCGTTGGAGCAGCGGCTGCTCCGCCCAGGTTCCGGCGGGAACCGCTGAGATGACCGCGATCTTGACGGTTCCGCCTGACTTCATTGCGCCGAGCGTGTTGCTGAGGCCGGTCGAGTACACGTCCGTGGGGGCGCGCGACGTCCCGGTGCCCAACGTTGAGATGACGGCGTTCGCTCCGTCGAGCGCGTGGTTGAGCGCATCCGCGTCGTGGACGTCGTCGCGCGCGTTGCTGAGGTTCTCGTCGTCCGGCGCCGACACCTGGTCGGTGCGAGCGACGGCGATGACCTGGTGCCCGCGGGCTATGGCGTCTGTGACGACGATCCGCCCGGTGCGGCCGTTAGCGCCGATGACTGCGATCTTCATCCCGGATTCCCACCGCAGGACTTTGCCGAGTTGGACGAGCTCGCCGTAGAACGCTGGGTCGAATGTCGGGGCGAGCGCGAGCTTGACCGGCCAGGACGCCGCTTGCGCCGGGGTCTGAGCCGCGCTCATGGCCTCGAACCACGGGTGCGAGGCGTCCGTGTCTATCAAGCCCGGGCAGAGCGCCATGATGAGCTTGTTATCGGCGAGATCGCCAGCGCGGCGCTCGCGGGCGAAGGCGCGGACCGCGGCGACCTGCGCGACATTCCATGGGATGTTCAGCCACGATCCATAGCCCTCGTCCTCAGCGCGGCCCTTCGTGAACGGCTTGGCGCCACTCAGCGACGAGGCGTCGGTGCGCGATCTCCCGAGGTCAGAGCGATTGGCCCGCGGAGCCCGGACGCCCAAGGCCGACGAGGCGGAGGGCCGCGCCTCTCCGACTCCCACTACTCCTCGCCACTGAAAGCAGCTCGCGGACAGCTGTCCAGAGCCGGACGGCATGCTCGTCGCCGGTGGTGAGCGGCGTTCTTCAGGCGCCGGATTCGATTCCGTCAGCGAGCTGCTGGATGTCGCGATTGTGAAAGTGGTTTTCGATGAAGTGAGTTCCGGCAACGAGCGCTGCGATCGGCCATTCGATGAGGTCCACGGCGGCCATGGTGCCGATCCCGGCGTACCAGAGGAGTCCCGGCTTATCCGGCAGGTTGATGCGCCCGAGTCCCGGGACTCGCACTGACGGTCGATCGCGCAGCTGTTGGATGGCATCGCCTGATGTGTTGTCAGCCATGAGGTCCTGATCACCGCCACTGACGGATGCGAAACCTCGAACTTCCCGGACCGACGATGCAGGCAGGAACGACCGCAACGGTCAGGAGCCCGGCCTAGGACACGGCCATGGGGCATCGATTTGATCCATCCGAGCAGCGCAGCGGCTCGCGGCTTCTTGACATCGGGCGCACTGACCCTGATTCGAATTCGGCTAATGCGGACTCGGCCACGCGTGGTTTCCGACGACTCCTTTGCTTACCCCGACCCACGCTGCTCACGAGCGCTGTGGCGGCCAGGCGATGAGTTACGTCGTGCCAGCGATCGCACAGCGGCCGCTTGCGTCCCCGGCCCGCTACCAGGTGCCGCAGAATCCTGCGAGATCGTCGGTGACGCCAACGACTCCGATGAGAGTGCCATCGTGATCGACGACTGGAACGCGCAGCGCAGGCGTCGCGATCGCAAGCTGGTGGGCCGTGAGCGCAGGTGCGTCTGGAGTGACGGTGGGGCCAGGACGAGCGAAGTCTGTGGCAGGGCGAAGGGGATCCGGCTCGTCGCCGAGGTCCTCGCGGGTGAGCGACCCGGCGTAGCGTCGGTGGTTGGCGAGGACAGCGATTCTGCGGTGCGAGCTTGCGGCGAACCAGTCGCGCACCTGCCCGACCGTGGAGTCCGCCGGAAGGGCCCCGAGGCGCCTGTGGATGACGTCCGCCGCGCAGAGCTGCGTGGCCTCATCGAGCGGGGTACGTGCCATCGTCAGCCACGCTACCAGGCACTCGACCCGGCCCACTCGCCACGGCTTTCCTCCATGCTCGTCGACGCGCAGATCCGCACCGGCGCCGACAGCCCAGACTCCGCGTACGAGCTATTCCTTGCACAGCCTTGTCGTGGAATCGCTGGCCGTTCGGCGACGGCCGGATAGCCGGCAGAGCATCGCGGGGAGCCGGCTCCACGGTTGCGCTCGCGAGTCTCGAGATTGGCGCGAGAAGCGGGTGCCACGCCCCGCAAGCCGCCGAGACGCGCTTTTGTGCTCGCGAGCATGTGGAGGCGGGCGGCTTTGGCAGCACCTCGAGAGGTGGTTGTGGCCGCCATCGTTACGGCTGCGCGTCGTCCCGGGGGCAGCGCGAGCCTCCTCGCGCTTCGTGGCCTACATGGCATGAGCAGGGTCTTGGCGCCTGAGTAGGATGGCGCTGCTGAGCAGGACAAAGACTAGGAAGAGCACAAAGCCGATGAGGTCGAGCACCAAGCCATAGGTGCCGATGATGCCCCCGAGGCCGAAGCCCTGCACGAACAGGAACGTGCCGCCGGCGACGGCGATCCAGGCAAGCCAGTGCGGCAGCACTCGGATTCGGATGAGCAGGAGTCCTGTCGCGATCAAAAAGACGCTGCCGAAGACGTCCCCCACGCTGTCGAGCGCGAACGTCAAGAGGTACAGGGTGTACGAGAGGCCTTGGTCGTGATGTGCGGCGTAGGTTGCGATCTTCCCGCCGAGCAGGCCATAGATCCCGATGTCGCTGACCCCGTGGAGGGCGACGAGCAGCACACCGCCGATGAGCACCAAGGAGTGCAGCGTGCCGGGAGGCGTGCTGACGCGGCTCAGGAGGTCGTGCAGCTTGGCCAGGTAGATAACGGAGGCCACGGCATACACCGCCGAGAGGTACGCGGCGACCAGGACGGCGTGCCGGTGAGCCTGCAGCTGGCTGGCGATCTTGGGGGCGGAGTCGTCCTGGTTGATGGGGAGGCCCGCCGAGATCGCTGCCTCGGCCAGCAGCGCCACGACGAAGACGATGCCGGCGGCCCAGGCACGCCGCTCCCAAACGCTGGGCGTCCGTCCCGACGTCACGCTCAGATTCTCGCGCGACCTATCGCACCTGGCAAGCAGCCGTTCGCGCCCGGACGCACCCGCCCACTCCGGCGGCTCTGTCGCATGCAGACTGCGCTTGAACGCCCGGAGATCGTCGTGACGACGGTCAGCTCCCACCGAGGAACCGCTCGAGGCCGTCGAGGATCACGTCGAAGCCGAAGAGGAACTCGCGGGCTTACGTATCCGCCGACGACCTCGACCAGGTTCGGGTAGTCGGCCAGGGCGTCCGCATAGGCAGGCCGGGACCGCCCTGCATCCGTGGCCGCACGGGCATCTTGGGCCCCTGCCGGGGCCAGTCGCAGCAGGCGCGAAAAGACCGCGTCCAGGCGATGGGCGTACCGAAGAGTTGACCTCAAATTGGACGTTGCAGTGAGTGGCAACATCACCGATCGGCCGCTCGCCGTAGGCGTTGATTTGCGCTTACCGGGCTACGCGAACGAAGAGGGCTCCGAGCGTGCTCGGAGCCCTCTGGTTGCCTTGCGGTGCGATGGATCAGTTGCGCAGTGCACGGAGCGCCTTGCCGTAGTCGCCGGTCGGGTTGCGGGTCGTGACGATCGTGGAGATGACGTTGAAGACGATCATCGCGACGAGGAGGAGCTGACCGGCGGGGATGTTCGCGGCGGCTGCGATCGCGGCGTAGGCGATCGAGCAGATGGCGGTGGAGGTCTCGCCGGCCGCGTAATAGATCGCCTTCGCGCGAGGGCTCGCCTGCTCGCGGCTCTCCTTCGTGGAGAGGGCGACGTAGAACGGGGCTGCCTGCATCAGCTGGCGGATGCCGGGCGGGTAGACCTCGGGATGGTCGGTGCCGCGCACGCCGTAGCCGCGGAATCGGAGGCCGACGGCGCGACCGGCGAGGTAGTGGGCGAGTGCGTGGCAGTTGAGGTAGACGGTCATGAAGCCGGCAATCATCAGGGCGGTGGCGCCGGTGCCGGTCCTTAGCTACGTGGCGAGCGCGAGAAGCACCGAGCCGCTGATCACACCCCACACTTGGTAGGCCGTGCCCTGCGCGACGCTGTAGCGGCGGCGGAAGCTGCGCCTGGGGCTCGTGGTCGTGGTCTGGGTGATGGTGGTGGCTGACATTTCTCCTCCTCAGAGCTGGTTGCGAGTATGCGCAGATAGTCGCCCCACGGAGCCGGTCGGACATCGGTCTCCCGACGGCACTTGCCCGCGACAAACGCGCAGACGCGACTACGTCATGTGTCGCGGCTGCGGCTTAGCTCGCGTTGGACGCGTTCCGTTGAGATCGGCGAGAAGGAATTCAGGAAATGCTGCGAGGAGAGCCCGAGACCGCAGGCCGCAAGGAAGATTCCGCCGCGCGCACGTGCCGGCACCTCGGAGCCGCTGCCGGCCGCGCCGCGAATGCGTACGTGCCGAGCGCACACATGGGCCTTCTCTGTGAACCCGCCTTCAAAGACACGAGAGGGGTCGGTCAGGCCGATCGGAGTAGGGCACGCTCGGCGAGTTCGAAGAGAAACGCGGCGATGTCGTCTGCGGCGAGTCCTTGCCCAGTGAAGAGTTGATCGAACGCTTCGAAACTGCTCAGAAGCCACAGGGTCTGAATCGCTTTCTCGATCGCGCAGCCGGGTCGGAGGCGGCGTTGGGCGCCGAGCCTCTCGGCCAGTCGCGTGACCAGCGCGAGGCGATTCCGGTCGCGTTGCACGACAAGCTGGCGGATCTCTGGATCGGCTGCAGCGAGACCGATGAGCTTGCGGACAAGGATGTGCTCTGCGGCCCAGAAGCGGCTTCCTTCCTCGAAGGCGCGCCTGGTGGCCTCGACGGCGTCAGCGAGCGCAACGGCGGTCAGAACGCGCTGCTGCCCGCCCCGGCGCTCGACGTCGTCCAGGACCGCCTCGATAAGTCCGAGCCTCGAGTCGAACTGGTAGTAGACCGTGGCGCGCGCAACATCTGCTCGCCGCGCGACCGCCTCTACCGGCGCGCGGTGGAACCCGTCCTGGGCAAATACCGCCCGGGCGGCCTCGACGATGCGTGTCCTCGTTTCGGCCACACCGGCCGCCCGTTTCCCAAGTTGATAGTCGCGCGGGCTCATGCTTGACTTCTTGGAGAAAATCATACAGACTGTCTGATGAATTATCCCATTGGGGGAGGAGCGACTCGCGACGCGAAAACTGAGTCTCCGTATACGTGCTGGAGGTCTCAGATGAGCGCCTCACGCTCGTCGCGCGGGGATCTGTCTCGCTCCAGGTCGAGTACGACGTGCTTCGCGCCGATCCGCGGTAGCGCCATCGGTGCCTCCTGTCCGTGCTTGGCTACGGCCTCGTTGGGCGGCTGCTCGCGCGGCCCACCGAGGCGCTGCTGGCGGCCGGTGGGGTCCGAAGCTCTCCGAACCGTCTGGCACACCAGCGACAGCCCCGACCGCCGCATGACACCAACAACATCAACACGCGGCGGATGACCCCGTTCGCACGCATCGCGGTCGCGATCGAGTCCCAACGCCTCGAGGCGCCGGGAAGGAAGAGGTGATCTGAGTGTCACAAAGAACCCTCTACGACTACGCCCGAACCGGGCTGTGGGCACTGCCCGTGTACGGCTTGGCAAACCTCGTGGGAACGCTTTCAAGCCAGCCTGACTACAACAAGGACTTTCCCGCGTACGCGCGCTACGTCCACACCACGAGCTTCCTCGCAAGCCACCTCACGGCGAGCCTGCTCGGCACCGGCATCGGACTGCTCGGATTCACCGCGCTGCTCGTGTACCTGGCCAGCGGCCGCAGCCCCGGCATCCCCGTCACCGCCTTCGTGGCGACGGTCCTCGGAAACATCCCGCTCGTGGCCCTCTTCGGCGTGGCAGCCTTCGCGCAGCCCGCAATCGGGAAGGTTTTCCTCGCCGGCCACCACGACGTGATCGCCCTGAATTCATCCGTCTACGGCACCGCGCTAACCGTCACTTCAGCCGTCGGGCTCGTGCTGTTCGTCGCCGGAGCGATCCTGTTCGCCATCGCCATCTCACGATCACGGTCGCTGCCCCGAAACGCCGGGATCCTGTTCGCCGCGTCGGTCCCGATCTTCGCGATCGGCAGCATCATGGGCAACGCCCTGTCGACAATCGGCGCCCTCGGCGAAGTCGGAAGCGCGATCTGGATCGCACGCAGCGCCTCCCGGACGCACTCGGACCCTCAATCACAAGCCGCAACGAGCGATCAAGAGCCGCCAGTGCTAGCAGCACACGCGTAGCACGCGGCTGAAGTCGACGACCTCTCCCGACGCGCTCCGCCCGCGCGGGTCGCACTTGCAATCGTCGAGTAACCCTACGGACAGAAAGGTTGAGTTGGTGTCCCGGACCGGCGTCTCGCGCGGGCAGCCTTCTACGTCGTGGGGGTTTGCACTCAGGTGCCGGCCCGCCGCCCCAGCATGAGCGCGGCGCTCAACAAAAACAGGCCGGCTGGAATCCACGCCGCCGCTGCATGTAGGTGGGTGGTGGCCAGGGCGCCGAGGGCGGCACCGGCGACGAAGGTTACGATCAGAGCCGCGTAGAGCGCGGCCACCGCCTGCGACTCAGCGACGCCGTGCTAGTGCAGCGTTCCATTATTCGTTTGTAATTGTAGGAGAGTTTCGGTACAGTGGTTTCGTGGCGCGGTCAGCTGCAGCGGTTGAGCTCTCGGCGGAGGAGGAACAGGCGTTGCGGGCGGTGTTGAGGACGCCGTCGGCTTCGCAGC
>JAFAZZ010000014.1 GCA_019239375.1 Solirubrobacterales bacterium
CCGATCCGCCCCGCCACGATCGCCGCGCGCAGTTCGGCCAGCACATGGTCGGTGGTCGAACGGCGCTCGACGGCGGTGAGGCCCCAGGTTCGGGTGTCCGCAGGCAACCGCTTAGCTCCTCTCGATTGTCGACAACCTACGTGCAGACAACCGCGGAAGTCAAGGCCGCCGCGTGTTAAGAAAGACGGGGGGCAGGGTCAGGCCGGTTGCGGCTGCGGGGCGGCGACGGCCACACCGGGATGGACCCGGCCGCCGGTCAGCGTGGCGGCCACGATGCCGACCGCCGACAGCCCGACCGCCACCCACACGGCGGGCGTGAACCCGTGCATGAACGCGTGCGGGCCGGCGTAGCCTCCGTTGTGGATGAACACGGATGCGAGAATCGCGACGCCGGCCACGCCACCCAGCTCGCGGATTGCGCTGTTGGCGCCGGAGGCGACGCCGGCCTCCTGGAGCGGGACGCCGCTCATGATTGCGCCGGCCACGGTGGGGAAGCAGAGCGAGGTGCCGATGCCGGCGACGGTGAACGCCGTTCCAAGCTCGAGGTAATCAACGCCGGGAGCGGCGATCGCGGCGACCCACGCGAGGCCGATGGCCTGCATGGCCAGGCCGAGGACCATGAACGGGCGATTGCCGTAGCGCTGGGCCAGGGCGCCGGCGATCGGGGCGATGATCATCGGCGGGAAGCTCCAGGGCAGCAGTCGCAGCCCGGCCTGCAGCGGCGAGTTACCCAGCGCGGTCTGGAGCAGCTGGCTCATGAGGAACAGAGCGCCGAACAGCCCTGCGTACATGAAGAAGCTGACGCCGTTGGCGGCGCTGAACGAGCGCGACTTGAACAGCGCGGGCGGGACCATGGGGTTCGAGGTCCGCCGCTCCCAGATCACGAACGCAGTGGCGAGGATCGCTCCGGCGATCATCGAGGCGAGCACCTCGGGGCTGGTCCAGCCGAGCGTGTTGGCCCGGACGAGGCCCCAGGTGAGCCCGAGCGTGCCGGCGAGCGCCAGCGCGAGTCCGGGCAGGTCGAGGTGAGGACGCGGGCCGTAGCTCTCGCTCAGGCGCGTGCGGGCGGCCGGGATGAGGGCCAGGCCGATTGGGACGTTGAGCCAGAAGATCCAGTGCCAGTCGATGCCCGAGACCACCGCGCCGCCGATGACGGGGCCGGCGGCTACGGCCAGGCCGGCGATCCCGCCCCACATCCCGATCGCGGCGCCGCGCTTCTCGGCCGGGAAGGCCTCGGAGATCAGCGTGAGCGTGAGCGGGGTGACGATCGCGGCGCCGGCGCCCTGCAGCGCGCGTGAGATGACCAGCGCCTGCACGGTGGGAGCCAGTGCGGATGCGGCCGAGGCGGCGGTGAAGGCTCCGAGGCCGATCGAGAACATGCGCCGCCGGCCGAAACGGTCGCCGAGGGCGGCGCCGGTCAGGAGCAGGCAGGCGAAGGCCAGGTTGTAGGCGTTGACGGTCCACTCGAGCCCCGAGAGGCTCGAGTGCAGGTCGACGCGCAGGACGGGCAGCGCGGTGGTGACCACGAGCGTGTCCAGCGCGGTCATGAAGGTGGCGAGCCCGGCGAGCACCAGTGTCCAGGTCTGGCTTGGCCTTGACGGGCGGGCGGGGCTGCCGCGGCGGTTCATCACTCCTCCTTTGGACGGGTTGTCGCCTGGACGACGAACGGGAACCCGCCGAGGGGACAGCCGCGGCGAGATGGGATCGGGGGCTATTCGAGCTCGGCGATCCGCCGCTCGAGGAAGCGGCGCTCCGGCTCAGAGCGCGCGAGGGCGAGGGCTCGCGCGAACGCCCCGCGGGCTTCCTCGGGACGCGCGAGGCGGCGCAGCAGCTCGGCACGAGTGGAGTGCAGGTACTGATAGTCGTCGAGGCTTTCTCGGAGCCGGTCGACGAGGACCAGGGCATCTTCGGTGTCGCCCGCCTGGGCCAGGGCGACGGCGCGGTTGAGCTCGACCACGGGCGAGCGGGTTGCCTGCGCCAGCTCGGCGTATAGCGCGGCAACCTGGGCCCAGTCGATCTGCTCCTCGATCTGAAGCGCGGCGATCGCGGCCTGCAGCACGTAGGGCCCGCGGCCGCGCAGGGCGATGGCGCGGCCGAGGGTTCGTCTCCCCATCCCGATCTCTTGCGCGTCCCACAGCGAGCGGTCCTGGTCTTCGAGAAGGACGAGGTCTTGGCCTGCGAAGCGGGCGTGGCGCCGGGCGTGGTGGATCAGCATCAGGGCGAGCAGCCCGTGCACCTCGGGCTCGTCGGGCATCAGCTGCGCGAGCAGGCGGCCGAGCCGGATGGCCTCCGCCGCCAGGTCGACCCGGCCCGAGTAGCCCTCGTTGTAGATCAGGTAGACGACCGCGAGCACCGCG
>JAFAZZ010000054.1 GCA_019239375.1 Solirubrobacterales bacterium
CAGACCATCTCGGTGCACGCCAGCGCCGGAATCGCCACGAGCCACGGGACTCAGATGACCCCCGAGGAACTCATCCGGAACGCCGACCTCGCCATGTACCGGGCGAAGCACGAGAGCAAGGACCGCTACGAGCTGTTCAAGTCGGATATGGAGCTCCAGGTCAAGAAGCGCCACCGTCTCAAGGTGCGGCTGAAGGACGCGGTCCGAGACGACTCGTTCGTCGTGCACTACCAGCCGATCGTGGAGCTCGAGACTGGCCGAGTCGCCGCCTGCGAGGCGCTGCTGCGCTGGCCCGACGGTCCGCGTGGCTGCAGCACCCCGTCGTCGTTCATCCCGCTGGCGGAAGAGATCGGGGCGGTCGTCCCGATCGGACGCTCCGTGCTCGGGCGAGCGTGCCGCGACGCGCAGACGTGGGCTTGGGACGACGCCGTTCCGGCGGCGATCCACGTGAACGTCTCACCGGTCGAGCTGCGCGAGCGGCGGTTCGTGCAGGGAATCGCCGCCGCACTGGATGACAGCGAGCTCGAGCCTCGCCGCCTCGTGCTCGAGATCACCGAAGGCGCCATGCTCCGCGACCCCGACCGCAGCATCGCGACCCTGCGCGAGCTCCGCGCGCTCGGGGTGCGGCTGGCGCTCGACGACTTCGGCACCGGGTACTCGTCTCTGTGCCATCTGCGCTCGCTGCCGATCGATTGGCTGAAGATCGGTACGCCGTTCATGGACAACCTCGAGCACGGCGGGTCCGATCGGGCGTTCATCCGGATGGTGCTGGATCTCGCCGCCAACCTGGGGCTCGGCGTCGTCGCGGAAGGCATCGAGTCGCCCGCACAGCTGGCCTCACTCCGCGAGCTGGGCTGCGAGTTCGGCCAGGGCTTCTACCTCGGTTTACCCACGACGCATGACCCGGTCGAGCGAGCGGCGCAATGCTTGGTCATGACTTAGCGCAGGCGCTTCAGCTGGGCGCAGACGGCCCACGCCTCATCGCGTTCTTCGCCCTATTGGCGTTTTGCGGGTTGCTGCGCCCGCTCGGGCCGCGAGCTCGCGTCAAGCGACCGCGGCGCGCGCGGCCGGAGGACGAGCCGACGCCAATTATCACGCTCAACGCGATCGAGCTCGGGCTGCTGGCGGAGCTGAGCCTCGAGCAGGCGCGCGCCCACGAAGAGGTGGTGAAGGACGCATTCCAGCGGCCGGAGGCACGGCGAGCCGCGGCGGGGACCGCAGCGGCCTGGCGCGAACGGGCGCGCACCTATCAACTGCAAGCGCGGCGCCAGGGCGCGGCGCCGATCGTCCCTGGTGGCTATCTCAGTCGTGCTTACACGGGCCCGGAGCGCCGCAGGCAGATCCGCCGGCGCGAGACCCGGCGAACCCGCGGGCGTGCGGCGGGTGGTGTCGGTCGCGCTGATCGGCGCACGGGGCACGACCGGCGCCAGGCCGACAGACGGCGCCCCGAGCTGGCGCCTCACTAGAGAGGCAGCTAGAGGCGGCGGGGCCGGTTGCGGCCTGACGCCGCTCGCGCCACCGGCGGTAGCCTGAGGTCAGACCGAACTGCGAAAGGACTGACATGGGCGTGCAGGAACAGGAGCAGCTGTGGGGCGGGGAGACCACGAAGGCGGTGGCGAACTTCCCCATATCCGGCGAGCGGATCCCGGTCCCCGTGGTTCGCTGGCTGGGGCGGATCAAGAGCGCCGCCGCGCACGTCAACGCCGAGTTGGGCTTGCTGGACGAGGACAAGGCGCATCGAATCGCGGCCGCAGCCGATCGCGTGGCCGACGGCGAATTCGACGACCAGTTCCCGATCGACATCTTCCAGACCGGCTCCGGGACCTCGTCGAACATGAACGCCAACGAGGTCATCGCCACCGTGGCCGGCGAAGGCGTCCATGCCAACGACGACGTCAACATGGGCCAGTCCTCCAATGACGTGTTCCCCTCCGCCGTCCATCTCGCCGCGCTGGACACCGCTAAAAGCCAGCTGCTGCCCGTGCTCGACGAGCTCGAGGCGGCGCTGCAGGCCAAGGCGGACGAGTTCAAGGAGATGGTCAAGGCGGGGCGTACGCACTTGATGGACGCTGTCCCCGTCACGCTCGGGCAGGAGTTCTCCGGCTACGCCGCCCAGGTGCGGCTGGGCGCGCGGCGCATCTCGAACGCACTGCCCCAGGTGGCGCAGATCCCGCTCGGCGGCACCGCCACCGGGACCGGGCTGAACACGCACAAGGAATTCGCCGGGCGGGTCCGAGCGCGCCTCACCCAGGCCACGGGCCTGGACATCCGCCCGCCCGAGGACCCATTCGAGGCGCAGGGCAACCGGGACGCGCTGGTCGAGCTGTCGGGCGCGCTCAGGGTGTTGGCTGTATCGCTCACCAAGATCGCCAACGACCTGGCCTGGATGGGATCGGGGCCGCGGACGGGCATCGGCGAGATCCTCCTGCCCGAGCTCCAGAAGGGCTCCTCGATCATGCCGGGCAAGGTCAACCCGGTGATCCCAGAGGTCGTGCTGCAGGTAGCGGCGCAGGTGATCGGCAACGACACCACGATCACCGTGGCCGGCTCG
>JAFAZZ010000231.1 GCA_019239375.1 Solirubrobacterales bacterium
GGCGGCGAAGGCCAGCACGCCCCCGGCGAGCCAGCGTCCGCCCGCACCCCAGGCCAGGTCGCTCCCGAGCGCGCTTCGTCCCAGCTTGAACACCCCGTAGGCGAGCAGCCCGGCCGCGCCCCACACGCTCAGGTAGCTGCCGGCAAACAGCAGTGGGCGAGCCGGTCCGCGCCGGCGCGTCATCTGCGCATATAGAGCGACCGTCGGTGCGAGGGCGGGGAACATCATCGCCGCCATCATCACCACCCAGACGCCCAGGAACCAGCCCAGCGTCCCGAGATCGGTGCCGGGGCCCGCATCCATTCCGGCCATCCGGTCGGCCGTCGACCACCAGGCAAGCCCGGCGAGCGCGAGCAGCAGCGCCACCAGGGCCAGCCGTCCCCGGAGTGCCGCGAACGCCTGCCCGAGCTCGGCTCGCTCCGCGCGCGAATGGGCCCGCGCAGTCGGTGCCGCGATGCTCATGCCGCCCAGGAGAACTCCGATCGCGAGAACGCGGCGTTGCCGTCGTAGGTGATTCCGAAGGCGTCGACCTTCGAGCGGGTCGCGTGCGCCACCGTGAGATCGGGTCCAGCCGGATGGAACACGCCCGTCAACTTGACCGGCGCGCCTGACTCGGAGCCGAACGGCACGACGTCCTCGATCTCCAGATCGACCGCGTCGCCGATCCGCACGGAGTGCTTCAGGCCGTCCGCCCGGACCTCGATCGGGGCCCGCTCGACCCCGAGGTTCTCCCCCACCAGCGGAGCCAGCGCCGCCATCGGGCCGCCCAGCGCGCCGGAGAACACAGCGCCGAGCTTCTCGGCCTGCTCAGCAGAGGCGGTCGCATCGATGAATAGGCCGAGCCGCCAGTTCCCGTCGCTCATCACCTTCGGCGTGTCCGCGACCGCGGCCACGCTCAGCCCGCTGACGTCGACGCCGTCCACCTCACCGTTGTTCACCGTGAAGACCAGCGTGACCCGGCAGCGGTCGTGCGTCGCGCCGAGCGCCAGCGAGGCTGTGCAAGGACAGATGACGTCGCACGAACAACTCTCGAAGTAGGACAGCTCGAGCTTCCAGGGCATACGAGACCACCTCCCGGCGGGTCGATACGGGCAGCCCCGCGATTCTCTACGAATCTCCGCTCCGCGGTCAACCGCGGCCCGTTTATCTCATCGCGCCGCCACCGGCGCGCGCGCAGGACGCTCGCGCCGTGCGCGCCGCCGCTGCGGCGCCACCTCGGAGCCGAGGCCCGTGGTGCTGCGGACGCGGACCTCGTCGAAACTGTCGATACCGAGGCGCTCGCGACGGCCTAGCCAGGTTCCCAACACGCAGCCGAGGAATCCGATCGGGATCGACACGATCGCGGGATTCCCGAGTGGGAACGGTGCAGCGGTCTTCGGCGACCACACCATCGGCGAGAGAATGATCAGCACGATCGAGGAGACGAGCCCAAAGGCGATCCCCACCACCACGCCGAGCGAGTTGAACCGGCGCCAGGTGAGCGCGAGCAGGAGCACAGGGAAGTTGGCCGAGGCCGCCACCGCGAACGTCATGCCCACCAGCAATTGGACGTTGAACGTCTTGCCCGCGACCAGGGCGAGGATCGCTCCGACCGCGCCGATGACCGCCACGGCGATGCGGCCCGCGACGATCTCCTGCCGGTCCGTGGCCTTCCCCTTGCGCAGCACCGTCCCGTAGACGTCGTGGGCGGCGGCGCCCGACGCCGCCATCAGGACGCCGGCCACGACCGCCAGGATCGTGGTGAAGGCGACGGCGCTGATTACCGCGAAGAAGATGTCCCCGCCGGCGTGTCCAGGGCCGCCAGCCAGGTGCTGGGCCAGGTAGGGCGCGATCAAGTTTCCGCTCTTGCCACCGAGCTTTTCTCCGGCGGCCCCGAGGATGGCCCGGCCTCCGAGGCCGATGATGGCCACGAAGACATAGAAGACACCGATCAGGCCCACTGCCCAGCCGATCGATCGGCGGGCCGCGCGCGCGTCGGGCACGGTCATGAAGCGCATCAGGATGTGCGGGAGCCCCAGCGTCCCCAACATGAAGGCGACACCGGTGGAGATCTCGTCCACCCGGTTTGGAAAGACCAGGCCGGGCCCGCCGAACGCGGCGCCCTGGCCGGAGCGGGCGGTGGCGACGTTGAGCAGCCTGATCGGGTCAAAGCCGAACTTGGCCAGCACCCAGATGGCCATCGTCGCCACGCCGAGCATCAAGAGCATCGCCTTGATGATCTGCACCCACGTGGTCGAGACCATGCCGCCGAGCACGACGTAGGTGAGGATCGCGGCGACCGTGATCAGCACCGAAACCCAGTAGGGGATGCCGACCAGCGCCTCGATGAGCGATCCCGCCGCCACCGACTGCGCCACCACGTAGAAGGCCGCAATGCACATGGTCGAGATGCCCGAGGCGATCAGCACGCGGGGGAGGGGAAGACGCAAGGCTAGGACGTCGGCCATCGTGTAGCGGCCCGCGTTGCGCATGCGTTCGGCCAGCAGCACCAGCAACGGCACGAACGAGAGAAGCGCCGCGATGCCGGTCATGTAGCCGTCGAAGCCGGAGAGGAACATCAGCCCGACAACGCCGAGGAAGGCCGCCGCCGACAGGAACTCGCCGGCGATGGCGATTCCGTTCTGAGCACCGGAAATGCCGCGCCCGGCCGACCAGAAGTCGGCGGCAGATTGAATCCGCCGGGCTGCCCAGAAGGTGATGATGAGCGCCACCGCCAAGACCGCGACGAATACGGCGATGGTCAGTCCGCGGGCTGGCGCGGCCGCGGCGAGCGTGATCGTCGAGCAGCTCATCGTTCCTCCTCGGCATAGCCGCCGCGCCTGAGCATTTCCTTGGACTCCACCTCCAGACGCTCGGCGAAGCGCAGATACGCCCACACGAGCACCCAGGCCAGGACGGTGAGCGCGAGTATCCACACGTAGGCGACCGTCAGGCCGCCGTCGATCGACTTGCGCATGAACGGGCGCGCGTACCCGCTCAAGATCAGAAACGCGCCGGTCGCCACCGTGAAGATCCCGATCGTGGCCAGCATCGCGCGGCGCCGCATCGACTCCAGTCGCCTGTACTCGGCCGAGTCGGCGATCTCACTCCAGGGCGGGGCGGGACGCCTTACTTCGCCCTCGGAAGCCTTACCAGTCAGCGCCACGGGCGCCTCCTCTCCTGCGAGAACCTCTTGCAGGTGTTACCCCGGGCCGCGGTCCCGCAACCCCTCCTTGAAAACGGCTACCCCCACCCACCCATTCAGCGTCGTTCCGAGCGCCGGCGCGAAACTCGGCGCCTACGCGATACCCAGTTCGGCCTTCTTGCTCTCGACGTCGATGCCGTGCAGACGGGCCAGGTTCTCGCCCAGGATCTTGCGCTTGGCCTGCTCGGTCAGCTGTGGATAGCCGCGCTCCTCGACGATGTCGCGGGGCAGCTCGAAGTTCCAGAACTCCTCCAGGGCCCACTGCGGGTGCCAGATCGGCGTCTCGCCGCCATAGATGATCTTGTCTTCGCCGCACCACCACATCATCTTGCCCAGTGTCTCCGCGAACACCCGAGGCTGGCGGGCGATGAAGTTCACCGTCGCGGCGATAGAGGCGTACAAGTTGGGGTAGCGGACGAGCTGCCAGAGCACTTCGTCGAGCCACGGCAGGCCTACGTGGAAGATGATGAAGTTCAGCTCCGGGAAGTTGGCGGCCGCGCCATCCATGTCGAATGTGCGGGTGTGTTCGATTGGCTGCGGGCCGAGCGGCACGCCCTTGTGCACGCCGATGACGTTGATCCCCAGCTCCTGGGCGAGCTCGAACACCGGGTAGGCCACGCGAGGGTCGTCCATCCGCCACGGGAACGGCTGCCCGTAGTCATAGCGGACGTTGTACAGCTTGAGCCCGCGCGCGCCGTGGTCCTCCACTTGGCGCCGCAGCAGGTCGAGCGCCTTCTTGCCCTCGAGCGGATTGATCGAGGCCCAGAACACGGCCCGCTCGGGGTGCTTGGCCGCCATCTCGGCGCACTTCTCCCATGCCGAGAGCCCGTCGTGGAAGAGGTCGGTGAGGGGCAGCGGCTGGGCCACGATCATGTCGGTGTCAGAGCCCTCGATGATCATCTCGTAGATCTCGTCCACGCTCCACTCGCGCATGAACTCGTCGCGGGAGAGGATCTGCTCGCCCTCGCGGGTGAGCAGTTGATGGAAGGCGTACAGGTGCTCGTCGAACAGCTGGCCAGGGGAGCCCAGCGCATTGACCGGGTCGAAGTTGAAGATGTGGCAGACGCAGTCGAAGACAAACGCCGACACCTTGCGCTCCCGCGTTTCCTGAGGGCGTGTCTCGGTGGTGGCCATGTCAGGCTCCTTTCTGCTGGGCGATCCGCTGCTCGCGGTATGGAATTAGCCGCTCGAGCGGCAGGCTGAGCTTCTCGCGGGCCGAGTCCGACAGGCGGTCCTGGGTCCAGACCGGATCCCACACCGCGCGTACATCCACGGTCTCCACCCCGTCCACCTCGTGCAGCCGATCAGGGATCGCGCTGGACATGCTCGCGACGAACGGGCACCAGCCGGTGGTGAGGACCAGGTCGACCTCGACGTGAGCACCGACCACCCGCACGTCCTCGACGACGCCCATGTCGACGATGCTGATGCCGCGATCGGCACAGCACGGGTCGTACACGTCGCGCAGTGCCTCGCGGACTTCCGCGGGCGAGATCGTCGCTCCTCGACAGCTCATCGTGGCGCTGCACCTCCGGGTGTCGTCGGGTTGTCGCATTCGAGGGCGAGCCGAAAGCCGGTCGTGGCGGTGGCGCGCTGCGGATCGGCCGGCAACACACGGGAGGCGCGGACGCCCCACGCGGCATCCAGGTACGACCCGCCGCGCACGGTCCGCCAGCCGTCCTCGTCGGGCGGATCGCCCACCCATTCCCACACGTTGCCGGCCAGCTGCTCGGCACCGTTTGCGGCCGCGCCCTCCGGGTGGGCACGCACCGGGACCGTCCACCCCCAGCCCGACTCGCTGCTGTTACAGCGCTCGGGATCGAACACGTCGCTCCAGGGCCAGATCCTGGCCTCCGTGCCCCGTGCCGCCGCCTCCCACTCCTCGCCACGTGGCAGTCTGGCGGCGCGACCCAGCTCAGCCCCGGCCCACGCACAGAAGGCGAGCGCGTCGTCGAAGCTGACCTCGGTGGCGGGATGGTCGGCGAGCTGTTCGGACTCCAGCCGCCGGCGGAGGGCGGGGCTGACCGTTCGCCCCGTGGCCCGGACGAACGCCCGGACGTGCTCCGTCGTCGCGGGCCAACGCCCGATCAGGACTGGCTCGAGGATGACTACACGGTCACCCGCGTCGCCGAGGCGGTAGACGCCACCGGCCACCGGCACGCACGCATCGAGCGGCGGGACCCCCCGCGTGCGGCTAGGCGACGAGGACACGGTCGTTGCGAGCACGGCGGCACGAGAAACCTATACCGCGGCCCGCCCTCGCACAACCGGCGCCTAAGCCGGCACGGCCGCAACTGCGCCGGCGCAACCCCTCACCTAAGCCGGCGCGACCGCAACTGCGCCGGCGCAACCCCTCACCCAAGCCGGCGCGACCGCAACTGCGCCGGCGCAACCCGTCACCCAAGCCGGCGAGACCGGGCTTGTGCTCCCTCCGGTCAACCATCATTTGACTAGTAATAAAATAACTAGTAGGATCATCTCCATGTCCGGCCCGAAGAAGACACCGCAGCGTTCTTCCCTAGGCCTGATCGTGCTCTGGCAGCTCTTTCAGGAACCGATGCACGTTTACCGGATGCAGAAGCTCCTCCAGGCCGAGGGCAAGGACCGGCTCGTCAACGTGCGATCGCGCGCCAGCCTCTACCAAACGATCGAGCGCCTGGCGCGGCTGGGGCTCGTCGAGGTGGTGCAGACCGTGCGCCAGGAGGGCTATCCGGACCGCGTCGTGTACGCCATCACCGAAGCCGGCCGGGACGTCGCCCGACAGTGGCTGCGCGAGATGCTGAGCGACCCGAGCGGCCAGTATCCGGAGTTCATCGCCGCGCTGTCGATCCTGTTCGGGCTGCCCGTGGCGGAAGCGCGCGCACAGCTCGAGCTCCGGGCGCGGCGTATCGAGGCGCAACTTGACGAGACTGAGAAGGGGCTCCGCGAAGTCCCAGCCGGGTTGCCGCGTCTGTTCCTGCTCGAGGAGGAGTACCGCGCCGCAATCCTGCGTGCGGAGCTCGAGTGGCTGCGTGGAGTGCTCGCAGACCTCGACGCCGGGCGGATCACTTGGAGCGAGGAGTGGCTGCGCGAGCTCGCGCAAGCGTTCCTCCCAAGCCCAGATGAATAGGACCAGGAGGAAATTCGATGACTCCGGCAATTGAGGCGCACGGCCTCAAGAAGCGATACGGCAAAACGCAAGCGCTCGACGGGCTCGACCTGATCGCAGAGTCCGGGCAGGTGGTCGCCGTGCTCGGGCCCAACGGCGCCGGGAAGACCACGTTCATACGCGCGGTGGCGACGCTGCTGCGCCTTGACCAGGGCACCCTGCGCGTGGCCGGCCACGATATCGGCCGCGACCCCGGCGCGGTTCGCGGGTCGATCGGCCTAGCCGGCCAGTTCGCGGCGGTCGAGCCCGCGATGAGCGGCCGCGAGAACCTCGAGATGATCGCGTGCCTGTTCGGCCAGACCCGCCGCACGGCAAGGCGAAGCGCCGACGCGGTGCTCGAGCAGCTCGGGCTCCGCGACCCAGCCGACCTCCTGGTGCGGACTTACTCCGGGGGGATGCGGCGGCGGCTCGACCTCGGCGCCAGTCTCGTCGGCACGCCGCGTCTCCTGCTGCTCGACGAGCCGACGACGGGGCTCGACCCGCGCAGCCGGCTCGAGCTGTGGGAGGCGATCAGGCGACTGGTCGGGGGCGGCACCGATGTCCTGCTGACCACCCAGTACCTCGACGAAGCCGACCATCTGGCCGACCAGATCGTGATCGTCGATCAGGGTCGCGCGGTCGCCACGGGAACGCCGGCCGAGCTCAAGGCGAGGATCGGCGGCAGCGTTATTGAGCTCCACGTTCGCTTCCTACGCGATGTGGGGCGAGCGGCCCAGGTGCTCGATGGTTTCGGCGGTTTCCGCGTGCAGATCGACGAGTCGACCCGCCGGATCAGCGCGCGCGTCGAGGCAGGTGGCGAGCAGCTGATGCGCGCCATGCAAACGGTGACCGCGGCGGGACTCGAGCTCGAGGACATCGCGCTGCGCCAGCCGAACCTCGACGAGGTGTTCCTCGCCCTGACCGGCCACCCGACGCAAGCCAAGCCGACACAAGACCGCGCCGCCCAGGCGGCGTAACCAGCGACAAGGAGCCATCCGATGACCACCGCGTCTACCTCCATCGACGCCGTCGCCGTTCGCGGGCTGCCGGCACGCCATGCCGGTCTGGCCAGGAGCACAGTGACGGTGACCCGCCGCGCGCTACTGCGTTACGTGCGCACGCCCCAGCTGATCGTCATGGCGACGATCCAGATGTCCATGTTCTTCCTGATCTACCGCTACCTGTTCGGCGGCGCAATCCACGTCGCCGGAATTCCCTACGTCGATTTTCTCGTCCCCGGATTCGTCGCCACTGGCGTGCTGTTCAGCGGCATCGGCGCCGCAGTCGCGACGGCCGAGGACGTGGAGCAGGGGTTCGTCGACCGGCTTCGGTCGCTCCCGATTCCGCGCAGCAGCGTGCTCACCGCTCGGGCGATCGCCGACACGGCGATCCTCACTCTGGCCTGTGCAGTCACTATCGGGATCGCCTTCGCCGTCGGGTTCCGCCTGCACGGCTCGCTGCTTGGCGGCCTGGCGGCCTTCGGTCTTGTCATCGTGTTCGGCTTCGCCTTCGAGTGGGTGTTCGTGACGTTAGGTCTGTTCGCCGGCAACGGACAGGCAGCGCAGGCGATGGGAATGATCGTGTTCCCGTTCGCGTTCATTTCGAGCGCCTACGTCCCGGTTGCCTCGATGCCTGTCTGGCTGCGCGCGGTCGCCGAGCACCAGCCGCTCACCTACATGGTCGACTCGGTGCGCGCGCTCACGCTCGGGTCGCACGCACAGGCCGTACTCGGCCACCCCGCGTCCTACTTCCTAACCCCGGCGTTGGCCTGGACCTTCGCGATCCTCGCGCTGTTTCTGCCGCTGGCCGTCGCCAAGTACCGTCGCGGCTGAGCGCCGACTTCTCTCTCCGGCACGCACGGTCAGCCGTGGCGTGCGCGCTCGGTCAAGCGCGCCCCCGTCTAGATCGAGGATGATGTCCGCTCACCACGAGTCGGAGGCCAGAGAGATGCAGACGCAAGCAGCAGTCCTGTGGGACTACGGACGTGACTGGGAGCTCGAGGAACTGACCCTCGATGACCCACAGGAGGGAGAGGTGCTCGTTCGGCTGGCCGCCTCCGGCCTGTGCCACTCCGACGAGCACTTGAGGATCGGAGACCTGCCGATGGAGGCGCTGCCCGCGATCGGCGGCCACGAGGGCGCCGGGGTCGTGGAGGCCGTAGGCCCCGGCGTGCGCAGCGTGGCCGAGGGCGATCACGTCGTGCTCAGCTTCATCCCCGCCTGCGGCAAG
>JAFAZZ010000368.1 GCA_019239375.1 Solirubrobacterales bacterium
GCCGACGGAGTCGAGGCGGTCGAACGGGCCCGCCGCGAGCGGCCCGACCTCGTGCTGATGGACCTGCGGATGCCGCGCCTCGAGGGCGCGGAGGCGACCCGGCAGATCCTCGATGCGCTCCCCGAAACGCGCGTGCTCGTGCTAACGACCTACGCCGACGACGAGTTCCTGTTCCCCGCGCTGCAAGCCGGGGCGCGCGGTTACCTGACCAAGGACGCTACCGCGGAGGAGATAGAGCACGCGATCAGGGCACTGATCGCCGGCCAGACCCATCTCGACCCCGCCGTCCAGCAACGCCTGGTCACCGCCGTCCTCGATCAGACTCAGCCGACACCTGCCGGCGAACCGGCGCTCGCCTCGGGGGTCAACCTCCCTGACGAGCTCACGCCACGCGAGGTCGAGGTGCTCAAGCTGATCGCCGCCGGACTGTCGAACAACGAGATCGCAGACAAGCTCGTCCTCAGCAACGCCACCGTCAAGACCCACATCAACCGGATCTTCTACAAGACCGGCGCGCGCGACCGCGCCCAGGCCGTCCGCTATGCATACCAACACGGCCTGGCGTGAATCGAACAGCGCTCGAGCCGGCGAAGCCCCGACCGACGCCTGGGAGAATCCGGGTGTGGGTTCTCCGCAGACCCTGAGCGAAGCTGACCGGCGGATCGTCGCAGTGTGGGCGGCGGACTGCGCGGAGCGGGTGCTGGGATTGTTCGAGGCGGAAGCTCCGTCGGATAGTCGCCCCCGTGACGCCATCGCCCGGCTACGAGCATTCGCCCGTGGCGAGCTTGGCGTCGGAGAGGCCCGCCGCCGTTTCGTCGCTCATGCCGCCGCTCGTGAGGTGAGCGCTCCCGCAGCTGTGGCCGCCGCCCGAGCGGCCGGGCAGGCCGCGAGCATTCCTCATATGGGCGCGCACGCTCTGGGTGCTGCCGCGTATGCCGCCAAGGCGGCTGGACTGGCCACACCGGATCGGCCAGAGGCTGTCCGCGAGGAGGTCTGCTGGCAGCTCGCCTGTATGTCCGCGCCGGCGAAGGCCGCCCTGCGTCAGCTGCCGCCGGTCGGTGAGAATTCGTCGGGCCCGCTCGCGCCGGGGCTTCTCGCGTCGGGCCTTCTCGGCACGATCATCCGTGAGCTCCAGGCGAATCTGGCGGATGGTCGAGGTGGACGCGATGGAGCGCCTCGCATAGCGCCCATCCGGTCGACGTTGGCATGGCGGCGGCGGCGATGACGGCGGCGTCGGCCCAGTAGCTTTCGCCGGCGATCGTGGGACGGTGCGCTCGCGTGTCCGCTCCCGTCGAGACTCAGGGATGGTCAGGGTGCGAGGCGGCGTGCCGGTCCGCGCATGCTTAAGTCGTGCAGCGATTCCTGTGCGCAACGGGCGAATAGCCACAGGCGGGCCCGCTCTGGGTCGAGGTCGAGCAGCCTCGCCATCCCCTGGGCGAGGCCGGTGGGGTCGGCAACGAGCCGGTCGTCGCAGTTGAGCATGTGCTGTACAGGGTCGAATGCCGGATCACCGACGAACGGCTTGGGGTCGATCATCAGCCACGGCTCGCGGCGGGCAGCTAGGACGTTCCCTGCGTGCAGATCGGTGCACAGCAGCACCTCCGTCGTCGTGCTGCCGGGGAGGGTCCGGAGGATCTCGACGCCCGCGTGCGCAAGACCTGGGTCCAGCCCGCGGTTGTCGCTGGCATAGGCAAGCTCGAACGAGTCGGCCCACTCGCTGCACATGTTCTTGAGCGAGGAGAACGGGTGCCCGGCTAGGGGTACTCGTGCCCACAGGCGGCGCAGCAGCCGCGCGATGATCTCGTCCTGTTTGGGCTCTGGGGCCGACTTCCCCAGCTGTCGCCCGGGCGTGCATCGCTCGAGGAGTAGCGCGGTGGTGCCGTCCAGCTGCCGCGTCGCGAAGCAGCGGACGGCGCCGTCGCCGTCCCAGTGACACAGCCCGTCCGCCTCGTGTTCGGCCTCTCGGTGGCGCCAGCCGAGCTTGAGCACGAGCTCATCACCGGCCGGGTTCTGGGCCGGGGCAACCCACGCGCACTGTCCGCCCGGCAGGTACGGATCGCCGAGCTCAAGCTCCCACTCCGACGCGATCTCCGTGACCAGCGCCGGAAGCGCCGCGAGCCACTCCAGCCGAGCGGGGTAGTCATCCTCATCGACGGCGTCGGCAAGCTGCGGCGGGATTCGGATCGCGCTCACAGCGAACGTGTCGCGCCGTCTTGCGTGCTCATCAGGGCTCTCTCTCACCGGCGAGTCCGCGGGAATGGAGCAAATCGAGAACCGGGGCGCTGGGCCGCTTGGGCTCGTCCGGGTTGAAGGTGATCCCGTCGAGTGAGGCGCCCGCGTCGAGCAGCAGCGTTACGGTCGTTACCCAGTCAGGCGCCGGGGCGCTGTCTGGAGCCTCGCCGCTGCCGACGAGCGCCCATTCGAGCGGCTGGCTGTGCCACCGCGTGTCGCGTGCGCTGAGGTCGGCGCCTTGGTCGAGCAGCAGCGCGACGGTTTCGGCGCTGCCGGCCCAGGACGCGGCATGCAGCGCCGTGGCGCCGTCGTTGTCGGTGCCTTCGCGGCAAGCTTCGATCGGGAACCCGAGTTCCAGCATCAGGCCGACGGAGGCCAGATTGCCGTGCTCGGCCGCGGCGACGAGGGCCGCCCGGTCGGCGGGTTCAAGCCGGTCCACGAGCCCGGGATCGGCGGCGGCCAAGCCGCGGGCGGCGTCTCCATCGCCGCTGACGATCGCGTCGAGCAGCCGGTCGACCGGATCATCGCCCCCGCCTCCAAGGAGCTCGACGGTTGCCGCGACACCGGCGGTCAGCGCGCGTCGGCGGGCCGAGCGACCGTCGGGGCCGGCTGCGTCCGCGTCCGCGCCGGCGCCCAGCAGGATGGCCACTGCGTCCAGGTCAGCTCCGGCAACCGCCTCCAGCAATGCGTCCGTGAACAGCTCGGGTGCGCCGGTGGCGGCTTTCGTCAGCACTTCCAAGCACCAGGTGCCGCCGGCGGCATACAGCGACGCGAGCAGCGTCTCTGATCGCACCGGTGCGCCCCGGTCCAGCAGCAGGCGGATGATCGGCTCGTTGTTGCGGCTCGAGTTGGCGCTCGTGACGGCGCACTCCAGCGGCCGCCAGCACCGCCTTCCCCCGCTTCTACCGTCGATGTCGGCACCGGCGTCGAGCAACAGGCGGGCGACCTCAGCGATGCCCGGCGCGCGCGCCGGATCGAGGTGGAAGCGCGACGCGCAGGCCAGATGCAACGCGGTCCAGCCGCTCCCTGGGTCTACGCGGGTCGCGGCGCCGGGATCCCGGCGAAGCTCGGCCCCGACGCGGGCGGCGTCCCCGAGGACCACCGCGGCCGGAAACCCAGACTCCGCCAGCGCGGGGTTCTCGTGCAGCATGCGGGCGGCCACGCCGATCTGCAGGTTGACGCTGGAGCGCACGAATCGCACGACGTTCTCCGGGATTCGGGCGTTTCGCGCCTCAATCTCGCGCACGAGCGCCGCCCAGCTCGCCTGACCCAGCTCGCGCGCGAGCGCCAGTTGCGCACCCGCGAGCGTCAGCGGTGCCGAGACCGCCGCGAGCCGGGCGAGCGCTCCAGCATCGCCGCTCTGGGCCGCGTGCAACAACTCCTTCGCCTGGCGCCGCGCCTGATCGAGGTCCGGGTGCTCAGGAAGTACCGACATACATCTCCTCTGGGGCCCGGTGGTCCGCGTGCCAGGCCCGGAGATGGTCACAACCGGCAAACCTCAGATCGAGAGGTGAACTCAGTTCTGCCCGCGGACCCGGAGGCGCCCTCACACGCCCGCAGACAACCTACCACGCGGCTGCTTGGTGGACATGTGCGGCACTTTCTGTTGCGGCATGGTCTGCGCCTTGATCAGCAGCGACGTTCGCTTGATACTCGATAGATGGACGCCGACGACCGGCTCCGCCTCGATTTCGAGCAGACGACTGGGCAGATCAGCGCTCTGATGGACGTGCGCTTCCGACTGCTCGGGATCGTTCCCACGGTTGCGGCGGCGGCGGTGGGCATCGCTGGTGCCCATCCGTCGACCGGGGGCCTGATCGGCGTAGGACTGCTTGGCTTAGCCGCGACCGTCGGGATCCTGCTCTACGAGCTGCGCAACACAGAGACGCTCGCGGCGGCGCTGTGCGACGCCCGGGACCTCGCCCGGCTGCTCGAGCTTCGTGCTTCTAGCGGACGTAACCAGCCCGCGGGCGTGATCAGACCATCCGGGCGCCGGCACCGACTGTTCAGAACGCTTGACGTAGGCCAGGACCAGGCGCTCGGACTGGTATATGGAGCGGCGCTCGGCGGCTGGAGCTACCTTCTCATATGGGGTGTGCTGCATGGGCTCCACGTCAGCGGCGCGCGCGCGATCGCTGGGGTGATAGGAGTGTGCTGCGCAGTCGCCGTCGTGTTCGAGGTAGGCCGTATCAGCAGCGAGGCGACGCAGGCAGCCGAGCGAGGCGCGTCGGGTACCTCAGCGACCCCGAGCGGACCATGATGATTGGGCCTTCGCCTCATTCGCTGCCGGGGTCGATCTCGAAGGTCAGCTGCTGCTCGAGCCCGATAATCGTAAACAGTCGCATGACGTATGCCGGTGTGCGACGGAGGACGAAGCGCGGGCCGAAAAGCTCAGCCCCTCTGAGGACGGCCCGGATGCCGGCGGCGTCGATGAAGCTGATCAGTTCAAGGTCCAGGATCACCCCCGACGGCATGCGGTCCGCCGCTTCATCGAGCGCCTGCCGCAGCTGGGGTGCGCTGCAAAGGTCCAGCTCGCCGGACGCGCGCATCACCAGCTGCGTGCCGCTCCATGCTGCGGCAATCTGCAGGATGTCCAAGCTGTCCACCTGACCGTGGCGCATGGGTCCGATGCCTAGGCGCCGGGCGCCCGTCTGCGCTCGTGCGGCGCTGCCGGACCCGTCGGAGAGCACGCTGACTGGGGTTCACCCGAGCGACGACGGTAATGTTGCGGCCTCCTCGTTTGCGTGCGCCCGATGCCCTCTCGTGCAGAACTGATCAGTATCGTCGACGCCGACCCCGACCTTGCCGAGATGCTCGACGAGGAAGAGCGCGAACGAGCGCGCAGACACGCCCTAACCCGCATCAACTCGCTCTCGGCCGGGGAGTGGGATGCTCTCAGCGCGCTTCAGCCCGACATTCACCATCGGGGTTTCTTGGTCGTCAGCGGACTGCTGGCGCGCGAGGTCGAAGTGCTCGATCGCCGGTGCGTCGAGCTCCTCGGCCACGGGGATGTGCTTCGGCCGTGGAGCTGGGATACGGAGGGGTCTCATATTCGCGCGGAGGTGGGTTGGATGGTGCTCGAGCCGGCTCGGCTGGCGGTGCTCGACCATGGCCTGATCCGCCGGATGAACCCCTGGCCGGAGTTGGGGCTTGAGCTGTTCGCCCGCGGGACCCGGCGGGCCCACTTCCTCGGTGTCATCCTGGCGATCGCTCACCATCCGCGCGTCGAGGATCGCCTGCTTCTGACCCTCTGGCATCTCGCGGACCGTTTTGGCCGCGTGCGGCCCGATGGGATCGCTGTCCCGCTGCCGCTGTCCCATCAGCGACTGGCCGATCTCGTCGGCTCGCACCGCCCCTCGGTTACCGCGGCGATGGGAGAGCTGGCGCGCGGGGGTGCGGTAAGCCGTGGCGAGGACGGAACCTGGCTCCTGCACGGGGCTCCGCCAGCCAAGCTCCGCCACCACCGTTTCGCCACGGCCACAACCTGAGAAGGTCACGAGCCCGTCCCGCCAGCGGCATCACTTCGCGCTCATGCGATGCCGCGGCGGCTGGCCAAGAACGCGAGCACGGCGAGGATCGCGATCAGGAACAGGAGCGGATGGATCACCACGCCACCCGCAACGGCGAGGATGACCAGGATTACGGCAAGTACAAGAAGCATCGGCACCTCCATTGATCAGTGAGCTGCGCCAAGCTACCGGCCCGTGAAGCCACGAGAGTGCCTGTTGGTAGCGCTCCGTACGTATGAATCCGTACATGCGCCTACTCTGGCAGCGCCCTGGGCAGCCCAAACTGCGCGAACAGGCTGCGCTCGCCGAACCAAGTGATCGCGGACACGCGGTCCTCGCTCACCGTCAGCACCATCATCCCGTAGGCGCGGGCGATCGGCGCGTGAGGATCCCGGAGGTAGCAGCCGAACGCGGGCTGGCCATTGGCGCGGGTCGGCACGAGCCGGAGGTTGGCATCGTGGCGGCCTCCTCGCTCACGGGCGATGAACCTCGCGATGGCCTCTGCGCCTTGGTACTCGTACGGTTGTGGCGGCATCGTCAGCCAAGCGTCGTCGGTCAGCAGCGAGATCATGCTGGGTGTGTCGCCCTGCTCGACTGCGGCGGCGAACCGGCCAACGAGTTCGCGTTCACGGATGGACCCAGGCAGTGGCGCGCGCTCGCGGCTGCCGGCTGGCTGGCGCGCGTCGAGCGTCGCGCGGGCGCGTTGCAGCGCGCCCTTGATCGATGCCTCGCTGGTTTCGAGCATGTTGGCGACTTCAGAGGTGCGAAAGCCGAGCACCTCGCGGAGCACGAGTGCCGCGCGCTGGCGGGGCGGCAGATGCTGTAGCGCCGCGGAGAATGCGAGCCCGATCGATTCTCGGCTCTCGTACCGGGCTTCCGGCCCGGGAGCGCTATCCGCGACGCCTTCGAGCAGTATGTCCGGGTAGGGGTCGAGCCAGATTGGCTCGGCCATGCGCGTGGGTCTGGGCGGTTCGGCCATCGACGGTACCTCCTGCGGACGGCGCTTTTGGTCCCGAAGCGCGTTCAGGCAGCGGTTGGTGGCGATCCGGTACAGCCAGGCGCGGAGCGAAGCGCGCTTCTCGAAGCCGCTCAGCCCGCGCCAGGCCGCGAACAGGGTCTCCTGCACGATGTCCTCGGCATCCTGCAGCGACCCGAGGATTCGGTAGCAGTGCAGGTGAAGCTCGCGACGGTAGGGCTCGACCAGCCCACGGAAAGCGGCTTCGTCGCCCATCTGGGCACGGCTCAGGGCATCCTCGCTCACGTCTGCATCACCGACGCTGTTCACTCATCACTTGCATCAGTCCCAATGACACCACCCAGGCGCGGAACGAACCGTTCCGCTTTCGACGACAACGGTGTCTCAACGAACGCAAAGGGCAAACGAGCGAGCTGGAGGACTGATTGATGGGACCCACATTCACGGGGCGGGCAGTGCGGTGCAGAAGACGATGACTACACACAAGATCGTCTCGCGTGAGGAGTGGCGGGCAGCGCGCACCGTCCTGCTCGAGCGCGAGAAGGAACACACCCGGATGGGTGATGAGCTGGCTCGGCAGCGCCGGGAGCTTCCCTGGCTAGCGGTCGAGAAGCGGTACACGCTCCAGACGGCAAACGGAGCGAAGACGCTCGCGGAGCTGTTCGACGGCCGCTCGCAGCTGCTGATCTACCACTTCATGTTCGGGCCCAGCTACGAGGACGGCTGCCCGGTGAACTCCTCGATCGCCGACTCGTTCGACGGCCTGATCCCGCACCTAGCGGCTCGGGATGTCACGTTGGTCGCTGTCTCCGGTGCGCCGATCGACAAGCTGCTGGCTTATCGCGAGCGCATGGGGTGGAGCTTCAACTGGGCGTCGAGCTACACGAGCGATTTCAACGCCGACTTCGGTTTCTCGAGCAGCGTCGAGCAGACGCGGGAGGCGATCGAGCCGATTCTCGACCAGCTTCCTGCGGTCGCCTTCCGCAACGCCAAGGCCGCCGGGACCGACATCTACGGTTACCTGACCGAGCTGTTCGGCTTCACCGCGTTCACCCTCACCCGCGAGGACGCGAGCGTCTACCACACCTACTCGACGACGGGCCGCGGGGTCGAATTCCTGATGCCCTACTACGGGTTCCTCGACCGGGCGCCGAGGGGTCGCGATGAGGACGAGGGCTGGCAGCTCTGGATCCGCCGCCACGACGAGTACGACAGCTAGTGAGGCGCCCGTCGGAGGCGAGCATGGAGATGCACTGTCAGCGCCCGCGGACGTGACCCGCGGCCATTCGTCCGACCTCGAAGGCCGCGGTTCCCGTCGTGACCACTGGATCCTGCGCGGCGAACTCGAGCAGCGCCTGCTCGTCGTCCGTCTCTACGACCGCGAGCCCGTAGGAATCCTCGTCGGTAAGGACGGGGCCGAACACGACCATGTCGCCGCGCTCGAGGTACGGGCGCCAGTGGGCGGCGTGGCGGTTCATGATCTCCCGCTCGGAGTCGGTAAGGGTCTGGGCGAACTGCGGGCGCGGGGCAATGAGGCGTAGTACGAAGGTGGGCATGCGGCGGACTCTACGCGAGCTGATGGCCGCAGCGTGCCGAGGAGGCTAGGCCTCTGCCGGCCTGGCTTTAGCCGTGAGCCGCACCCGGGCGTGTGGATGCCCGACGTCAGAAGGCTGCGGTCGTACAAATGCGTGACCTACAGCATTGAGTGACCAACGTCACACCCTGTGCGTATTGCGCCTG
>JAFAZZ010000459.1 GCA_019239375.1 Solirubrobacterales bacterium
GACCGCACGGCGGTGATCGTCGAGGCGGAGCTGCTCGGTGGCGAGTGCTCCTACTGGGCGTGCATGCCGAGCAAGGCGCTGCTGCGCCCAGTCGAGGTGATGGCCAGTGGCCGGGCGCTGCCGGGTGTCTCCGCGCGGTTGTCCGCCTCGCTCGATGTCGACGCCGTGCTGAGCCGGCGGAATTCGTTCACCCACGAGCACGACGACAGCGGCCAGGTCGAGTGGGCGCGCGGGGAGAGGATCGACGTCGTTCGGGGCCGCGGTCGGCTCGCGGGCGAGAAGACGGTGGAGGTCGGCGCCGCGGATGGGCGCGCGCGCACGCTGCACGCCCGGGAAGCCGTCGTCATCGCGACCGGAACCACGGCCTCGATTCCGCCGGTGGACGGGTTAGCCGAGGCCCGCCCGTGGACCTCGCGGGACGTCACCAACCTCACGGAGGTGCCGGGGCGAGTTGCCATGATCGGCGGTGGGGTCGTGGCCTGCGAAGCGACGACCTGGCTGCAGGGCCTCGGCGCCCGAGAAATCACCATGATCGAGCCCGAGGCGGCCCTGCTGGCCCACCTGGAGCCGTTCGTCGGCGAGCTGATCGCCGAGCGGTTCCGCGAGCTCGGCATTGAGGTTCTCCTCCGCACCAGAGTGGATGCAGTCGAGCGGCCGAGCGCCGAAGTTACCGGGGTGGGCCGGATACACGGCGGTCCGGCCAGGGTCACCGGCGGCGGGTCGACGTTCGAGGTGGACGAGGTCGTGGTCGCGGCCGGGCGAACGCCCGCCACCTCGGAGCTCGGACTGGAGAGTGTCGGCGTGGACGTCAAGGGGTCGCACGGGTATTTGCAGACCGACGACCACATGGCGGTGCAGGGCGCCCCGGGGTGGCTCTACGCGATCGGCGATGTCTGCGGCCGGGCCCTACTCACCCATATGGGCAAGTATCAGGGAAGGATCGCCGGCGACGTCATCGCTGCGCGCGCCGAGCGACGCCCGCTCGACGGCTCGCGCTACCGCGACATCACCGACCACGACATGGTCCCAGCCGTCGTGTTCACCGATCCCCAGGTCGCCACCGTCGGACTCAGCGAGTCACGCGCGCGCGAGACGGGACTCGAGGTGGAGACAGTCGAGCAAGACATCGGATCGACGGCCGGCGCCTCCCTTCTGCGAGACGACTACTCCGGCCGGGCCAAGCTGGTGCTCGACAGCACGACCGACACCCTGGTTGGCGCCACCTTCGTAGGCGCAGACGTCGCCGAGCTGCTCCACAGCGCCACGACGGCGATCGTCGGCCGGGTGCCCCTCGAGACGCTATGGCACGTCGTGCCCCCCTTCCCCACGGTCAGCGAGATCTGGCTGCGCCTCCTCGAAGCCCGGCGCTGAGCGCTCTGGAGCGTCGCCACGTCGGTCAGTGGCGACGCGGCCTTGCTCCGGGCGACAAACTACCTGTCCCGATCGCGGCGTCCTACGAATCCGGCTCGGGCGCCGGTGCCAGCAGGAACACCTCGACGGCCACATCGCACCGAGTGTCGATGCCGTTGATGAGCGCCAGCGTCCGCCGGGACAGGATGCGTTCGACGGTCGCGCGCATCTCATCATCGACCGTTCGATGTATCAGCACTCGGTGCTCGCGCACGCGCTCGTGCTCGCCGAGCGCCGCGAGCCTACGCTCGCCGACCGTCATGGCTTCCTGCAAGAGCACAACCAGCGTGTCCGCTCCGGCGAATCGCGCGCGGGCATGGGTCGGGCCGCGGCCGAAGGTTTCCTTGTAGAGACGGACCGTGGCGTTCGAGATGTCAAGCAGCGGCCTGCTGCCAACCGTGCTCGGCTCGGTTCGGCGCCCGCCGTCCTGCCAGTACCGGAACTCTCGGTCGGGCGTGAGTGTCATGAGCGCATGCCCTCCGCAAACGGGCAGCGGAGGCCTACTGCGACCGAGGCTCGAGCACGAAGATCTCGAAAGTCCGCGGCGGATGGAACACGATTTGGCTGTGGTAGGTGAGGACACGCCGGCCCAGGAGTTCCTCCACCGCGGACATCGCGCTTGCCTTCACGGTCTCCTGAAAGGTCAGGCGGTACTCGCGAACGAGATCCTCCTTGCCGGCGGCCAGCAACGTCTCCTCGTTGCGCGTCAGGCCACCCTCCATGGCCACGAACACGTAGTCGTCGAGGAGCCACGCCTTCGCGGCGGTCGGGCCGCGGCCGTACAGCTGCTTCTTTATGCCCACCATCGCGTTGGCCACCGCGGTCCGGGCGGAGCCGCCGGTCTCCTGGGGCATGCGGCCCCCCGCCGCCTCGACCAAATCGCGGACGCTCTGCTGGGGCGATTCCTCGCGTCCCTCCACCGCGCGCATACGCTAACGGCGTGCGGCGGGGGAGGCGAGTGATTTCGGAGTGGGCTGCAGGCGAACGGAGCAACGATTCCCCTTCGGCGCGGCGTAACGAGTCAACCGGAGCGATCCCCCATGGGAGAAGTCTCACGGTCGGCTCGGAATGTCCCGCCCGCCGGCGCTCCCCACAGGTAGCGCGTGGCCTGCGCCGTGAATCTTATCGCCAACCGCTCGCATTCCGAGCGGCGCCGTTAAGGTGGGCGGGTGCGCATCGCGGTGCTCGCCGACATCCACGGCAATCTGCCGGCGTTGTGCGCTGTGCTGATCGAGATCGACCGCGCCCCAGTCGACGTGATCGTGGTGGGAGGAGACGTCGTGGCCGGTCCACTGGTGCGCGAATCGCTCGAGCTCCTCGCCGGGCGGCAAGAGCCGGTGCGGTGGGTGGCGGGAAACGCCGAGCGCGAGGCGATGGCGGTCTACGATGGTGCCCCCGCCGCTGACGACCCGCCCGGACGGGCGGCAGCCTGGAGCGCCCGCGCGTTCGACGAGCGCTGGCGGGCCGAGCTTGGAGCGTGGCCCATCAGCCTCGAGCTCGGCGGCGTGCGCTTCTGCCACGGATCGCCGCGCCGCGACGATGAGATCCTCACGCGCAGGACGCCGGACGACGTGCTCCTGGAGGCGCTTGCCACGACACCCGAACCGCTCACGGTCGGCGGCCATACCCACCAGCAGATGGTTCGCCGCCTCGGGGACAGCGAGCGAAGCTACGCGAACGCCGGGAGCGTGGGAATGCCGTACGAGGGGCGAGCGGGCGCGTTCTGGATGATCGTCGACGACGGCGTGCCCGTCCCGCAAGAGACCTTCTACGACGTCGAGGCAGCCGTGGCCGAGCTCCGTGCCTCCGGCTTTCCCGACGTCGAGGACCAGCTGACCGAGTCGCTGCTCGAGCCCGCCGATCCGGACTGGGTGTCGAGGTTCTTCGAACGGGGCGCCGGCCGCGAGCCGGAGGGCACCGCGTGACATGGTCCACCTCGGAGTGATCGCGTAGCTCGACCCGAGCGCCACGCGGATCGTCCTGAGATTGGGTGCGGACTCAGAGACCGCTGGTTGTTACCGCGAGGCTTGCGCGGCGCTCGAGGAGCTGAGGGCTCATTTGGCGGCGATAGAGCCCCAGGGTCAACAAGTGGAGCGAGACCGCAAGGAGCGTCTGAAAGATCTCGACGGCAAGCTTCGTGTAGCCGAGGACAGCTTCCACGAGTACGCTCTCCGCTACGTCGCCACAAATCCGCATGAGGCGCGGAGGGCACGCCGCGGGCGGTCCTCTTATGACGCTCGATAATTCACATATGTACCGGTAGGCGAACGGCCCTGGAATAGCCATGGCACCGAGCGCTGAGGGTAAGCGCGTTGCATGACGTTTAACGTCAGCCAAGCGTCACTGACGCGACTGATGTGCGCGGGACGCCGGCCTCACCCGAAAAACCACCTAGGGAGCGCCTCGGGAGCCACGAAGTCCGCGGACCGGTCAACGCGGCACGCGGCCTGTGCTTTAGCTAGCTAAAGCTCGTAAAACGGTGTGCCGCAATTCGTGGCGTGGGTGCGCGAGCGAGAACTCGTTCCCCCGGAAGGATGTGCAGTCGATGAACGCAACGCGCAGCGAAGTTCCGCCGGAGACAGAAGGAGCTTTGATCACCGCGGATCTGCGTCGCGCGCTTGAGCCCAGGCTCAACGCCGAGTTGCTCGACGATTTTGGGTTCACCGGGGTCGACATCGCCACCCCGACCGCAACCAACCCGCGCTCGGTACGGCGCTGGAAGCAGGATGGGGTGCTGATGCTGTTCGGGTGGCCGAGCGCTTCGCCGAATTGCCCCTTCACCGCGGGCGCGCTACAGCGACGAGCCCAAGGACACACATTTGACGCCGAGTCTCTTCGCTCCGGGACGGATTGACGACGGCGGTCGGAAGTGTAAAGATCGGCCAACCAAGGCGCCTCGGCGCGACCGCAATTGCCGGGTAATGGCCGAACCTAGGCAGGAGGTCGACATGCGCAAGATTACCGCCGCGATACTCTTCGCGGGCCTTCTGTTCGCGAGCCCGGCGGCGGCGAAGACCGTCACTCACCGTAATCGGTCGCGCCCGGTCCATCACCGCAAGCACCCGGTCCGTCATCGCAAGCATCGGCACCGCGGGCGACAGCATGCACCGGTCGTGGGCCGTCCGGGATCCGGCGATGTGCCGGTGCGGCCAGCCCCGGGAGCTCCGCCAGTAACCCGGTCAAATGGCCCGGCCCCGCTGTCGCCGCGGTCTCCGGTGCGGATGATCGGTATCGGGAATGCGCCCGGCTGTTTGAATGGCGCGGACCCGACCCCTTACATCCGCACGTACGCCGCCACCGTCCTCAGAATCGTCCTGAGTCCATACTTTGGGGCGTTTGGCACAAATGGCGAGGCCATTCCATGCCTGAAGGCAGCGAGCGCCGCGGGCGCACGCGTAGAGATCGCTATCCAGTGGCGCAGCGTCTGGACCCCGGCGCAGGCGGCTGATTTCGTCCGCCAGCAACTCGCCTTCTACGCTCCCTATGCCTGGGCGGTGGGTCTTGGCAACGAGCAGGAGCTAGAGTGGGGTCTGACCGGGCAACCTGTTGACGCTGCGCAGACCGCCGAGCAGTACGCCGCGGACTTCCAGGCCGCTGCGCAAGTCGTGGCCAGCGCAGCGCCGGGGGCGGTCCGCGTGGCGGTCGAGGGCTCGCCCTGGAGCCTCCCATTCAGCCAGCAAGCACTTGCGGACGGGCTACCGGGCGCGCAGGCGTTGGCCTTCCACACGTACGGCGTGCCGGTCACAACCATCCGCGACTTCTACAACCTCGCCACAAGCTACGGGATGCCGCTCTGGTGTACGGAGGGACTTGACGGGCCCGGCGTCTGGGACGATCCCAGGTATCCGCCTGAATCCTTAGCGCAACTCGCCGACTGCCAACTAGCGGTAGCGTGGCTTAACTAAGCTCGACCCTGTCGTTTCCGATTCGCTGTCAGCTGGGCTTCGGGATGCGACCCGCAAATAGCGATCGCGTGATGAGCTGAGTCCTTGGCAGCTCACAGCGCGACAGCGTCCGGCGCGATGAGCGATGGCGCCCGGAAGCCCGAGTGGGCGCAGCTGCTCGTCGACGCCGCGTGTCGGTGGTCATGGATTGCGATCGCTGGGCGCGAAACGGCTGCGCGCATCGCCAATGACCTGAAGGCGCCTGGCGTGCCTGGCAGCGTCATCGATTTGGCACCCGATCGGGACGATGGCTACGACCTGATCGACTGGCTGCATGATCATCACGCCTGGCCGCCCGAGCGGATCCGCGCGGCGTACGGCAACTATGCGCGGGGCAATGCGCGCTTGGCGTAGCCGCCTCCTCGCTCAGGCGGCGAGTTGGTCGGCTTGCGGCCAGGGACCACGCACGCGAACATGTGGTCGCGGGGACGACGGCGCGCTGGAAGTACGTGCAGCAATACGCCGACGCCAAGACGAGCGTCGTCGACGAGATCGTGGCTCGCGCGTTGACCTCGAC
>JAFAZZ010000523.1 GCA_019239375.1 Solirubrobacterales bacterium
GCTCCACTCTCGATCCCATCCCTTCCGCGAACTCCCTTCGACGCTCGATAGAGCGACGAAGGTGGACTCGCCGTCGGACGGAAGTGGGGCCAAATCAAGCGTCCGCACTGGGGCCAACTCAGGCGTCCGCGCCTAGGTGCCGGAAGAAGCGCCGGACCGGCGAGAGTTGCGCCTGACCCGGGGCCCTCAAGAGATAGCGCAACCATTCATCTCGCTGCTCGTCCGCCCTATGAGCGACGCGAGCGGCGGCGTTGGCACCCGCTCGGCCGCAAAACAGACGCGCCCGTGCTTTGCTTCGTGGATGAGCAGGATCAGATCGCTCGTCCTCTCGGGCGGTGGCCTGGTCGGGAGCGCTTGGATGCTCGCGGTGCTCGACGGTCTGCGCCGCGGGGGAGTGAACCTGGGTGAGGCTGACCTATTGTTGGGACGTCCGCGGGAGCGCTGGCAGGCGCGGCTCTGGCCGGCGAAGGACTCGAGCGAGTACTGAGGCTGCACCAAGACGGCAGGCTGCCGTCGCTCGAGGTACGGGCGAGCACCAGGGAGGTGATCGCGGCGGCGACGGATGCCGCGGCCGGGGCCAGGGATTCTGCCGACGCGATCAGGAGGGTCGCAAATCTGCCGCCGCTTGGGCCGAGGCTGGTCGCGGAGATTGAGGTCAAGAGTTGGTTCGGCGTTCATTTGGGCGGCTCGTTGTGGCCGAACCGGCTCCTCATCACCGCCGTCGATGCCGACTCGGGTGAGCGCGCGGTGTTCGGCGCCTCCTCGGGGGTGCCGCTCCTCGACGCAGCGACAGCCAGCTGTGCTGCCCCTGGCATCTTCCCGCCAGTCACGATTGACGGCAGGCGCTACGCCGATGGTGGGCTGTACTCGCCTTACAACGCCGATCTCGCCGCCGGAAGCTCAATCGTCGTCGTTGTGAGCCCGTTGCCACCCGAATTGCGGCAACCCGCGACGCTCGAGGCCGACCTTGCCAGCTTGGAAGGCGCCACCGCGCATCGGCTGTTCGCCGACGAGGCCTCCCTAGCGGCGATGGGTCCGAACCTCATGGCGGAGGACACCGTGATCGCGGCTCTGGACGCCGGCGCCGCGCAGGCGGCGCGAGAACTCGAGCGCCTGCACGCCGCCTGGGTGGCTGGCTCTAACTGAAGGTCTCAGACCGCCGCCGATGGGTGCTACGCGGCGACCCTCGCTCCGACCTCGTAGAACTCCACAGACACGCGCCCGCCGGGACCGCCAGTCCCGCCCGGCGGGTCGGCCCGGTTCAATGCCTCGTCGCCCCGACGCATGTGCTCCTCAGTCTCGAACAGGGCGATCGTCAGCACCTTGCCCTCGTCGGGCTGATAGAGCGCCAGAAACTCAACCACGGGCATGTCCTCAGACGGCCCGCTCGCCGCCCGCCGCTTGACCTCCTCCATTCCCCTGCGAATTCGCTCTGGGTCCCGCCCCTCGAACCTAGCCACGCGTGCGCACACAGTGCTCCCTTCCAGTTCTACGATCCCGCCCGCAAGCCTACGCCGCGCGCACGCCCGATTGCACTCCTCCGAGCCACACCTGCTGGTGGAACTCGGCATCGACCCTCAGCTTCGAGCCCGCGCCATCCATCAAGAGGATCTGCCCTCTCCCCGGTCCATCCACCATGGTGTGTCGTGAGTCCGATGCGAAGACGGAGCCGACGGAACCTCTGCTCGAAGCATGCTGCACGTGGCGCTTGTGTCACCCCGGACTAAGGAATTTACCTGCGCTGTCACACAGGGTCCGGGTCGGCGGCCGGACCGACCAGCCCGCGGCGCCCGGTCCTCGGAAGCATCGCGCGAGGCGCGAGGCGCGAGGCGCGGCTGAGGGCTGACTCGGCGGCTGCGCCTGCGCTAGCGAACTCACAGCGAAGCGACTACCGGACCTGCGTGACCGTTGAAGCAGCTCGCCGCGCTCCACCGGGCACGCTACGACCAGTCCAGACCCTCCCTCGGGTTCGGACGCACATCTCGTCGCCAATGTTGCGCGTCCGCTCCGCGCGGCAAGCGCGACCCATCGCCGGCTCGGCCGGGGTTCGACGCTGGTTGTTGTGCTCGTGGCGAGGAGCGCGTCACGACCGCGGGAGGGGTCGCGGCCCCGCTTTGGTCTCCTGGCGGGGCCTGCTCTTGGTGGTACACAGCACGTAAACTGCATCCGGGGGGTCCGTCGCGCTCGCCTGGCGGTTCCGCCGGGCTTTGCACTCTCGGGACGAGTCGGCGACGCCAGGGACCGCCGGTCACGCTGCGGGCCGCCGTGAGGCCGACCCGCGACAGTTCCCGACGAGATCGAGGTGACTCCTCCGGCGATGGCCGGTGCAGGGTTGGCCCGCACGACGACCGCGTCCGCCACCTTGATGATCTCGTCGACCGGCAGATCGGCTGCGGCGGCGTGCCCGTGAATAGCTCGGCCCTGCCCGCCTCGTAGATGCAGACGGTGCCCAGCTCGTCCGCCTCCTCCTCAAGCACCTAGCTGCGGATCCACCGGACTCCCGAATCCGGCTTGTCGGCTTCGGTGGTCGAGCGAGTGGCGGCCTCCTGGAGGTCCTGCGCCGTCTTCCAGCCGTTACGCCGAACGATGACGTAAACGTCCACGGTCCCCTCCTGGTCGCCTGTCGCACACGACCATGTTGGTGCGGTGTGAAGGGAGGGTGATCCGGCCGTTTTGACGTCGGCTTGGCGAACCCTTGGCGCGTTCAGAACCGGCGGGATCACTGCTCCTCGGCCAACGGGAGGATCTCCTCCCGAGACAGCTTTGCGACCAGTCGGGGTGCGCCTGCTCGATATGGCGGGGTCATGTCGGGCTCCCGCGTTACCCGCCGGACGCGCATCGCCGCCGACTCAAACCGGTACCCGCTCTGCGCAGTGAAGGCGGCAGTTCGGTCCCAGCGCCGTGGTCGCGGTCCTGGCGCGAAAAGCGGGGGGGTTGGCTGGTTCGGCAGGATTCCTGCATTGGGTCGGTCTCGGTTCTTCGCGCTTGAAGGTCCTGCCGCCGTCTTTGCACCTCCCGAAATCGGGCGTCGGGGTCGTCGTCGATCGACGTCGAACGCCGGCGTCGCGTGCTACGTAGAGCGTCTCATGAGCCGGCTGGGGCGTCGCCGCGGAGCAGCCTTGTGTGGAGAGCGCTTGCTTGCGCGGATGGCGAGACGCCGAGTTCCTCTCGTAGACGGGCGCGCAGGCTCTCGTAGACGCGAAGCGCCTCGGCGACGTTGCCGGCGCGCTCCAGCGCTCGCATCAGCAGGCAGTAGCCGCTTTCCCGAAACGGTGCGCGCTCGGTTAGCTCGCGCGCGAGACGCGCGGCGGTTGGGAGCTCGGTTTCTCCCACCGCAAGGCAGATCCGGGCGTTGGCCTCGATCGCCCGCACGCATACGTCGGCCATCTCTTGGCGCACCTCGCTGATCCAGGGCGCGTCCTCGCTGCGCATGAACTCGCGGCGGGCGATGGCGCCGGCAATGACCGCGCCGGGATAGGCGTCCCACCAGCGCTCGGCGGTGATCAGCGATTCGGCTTGATGAACCGCGTGGCGCGCCGCCTGGACATCGACGAACGCCTCCTGGCTGAGATCGAGGCGGATTTCGCTGCGGCCCTCCAGCGACCCCTCCCCGAGCAGGCGGCGGAGCTTGGAGATGAGCGCGGAGAGGGCCAGTTGCGGCGCGGAGGGCAGATCGTGCTGCCAGAGCGCCTCGATCAGCTCGTCGCGCGTCGCGGTTCGGTGGGGGCGAGCGGCCAGGAAGGCGAACAACAGGCGGCCCTGGCGCCCCGGCATCCGGTCCTCGACCCGCTGGCCGCCGATCCGAACGACGAAGCGGCCGCAGAGTTGGATGCGGATGCCCGCGGCCTGCGCCTCAGGCTCGACCGGTCGCATAGCGTGCTCCAAACTAACGCCAAGCGCGAGCGCCGACAATGCGACCCTGAACCGCACACCCGGGAAGGAGCGATCGATGGCATACGTGTACTCGTGCGACTGCGGCTATGTAGTCCGCGGCGAGACCGCAGAGGAGTTCGTCGCCGACATGGAGGCCCATATCAAGCAGGCGCACCCCGACATGGTCGGTAAGCTCTCTCGCGAGGACATGCTCGCATTCGGCGAGGAGCAATAGGTAGGCGCTCGGCTGCCTGCGCACCAAGGTTTCGCCAAGCCGACGTCAACATGCCTGGCCCAAGCTGTCCTGGCACGCCAACCACCAGAGGGAGCAGCCAGATGACAGCGATAGCCAACCAGACACTTGACGAGGCGAAGCTCGATGAGTTCCTCGGCTGTTTCGTCGGCGATCTCGGCGCGGCATTGAGCGCGGCACTGGTCGTGATCGGCGACAAGCTTGGTCTCTACCGGGCGCTCGGCGACGGCCAGCCGGTCACCCCCGAGGAGCTCGCCGAGCGGACCGCTACTGACCCGCGGTACGTGCGCGAGTGGCTCTCAAATCAGGCCGCCGGTGGATACGTCAGCTACGCCGACGGAGCCTTCTGGCTGACCGCCGAGCAGTCCTTCGCGCTGGCTCAGGAAGGCAGTCCAGCGTTCGTTCCGGGCGCGTTCCAGCTCGCGACCTCGCTGATCAAAGACGAGGAGAAGATCACCCAGGCGTTCCGGACCGGCGGTGGGGTCGGCTGGCATGAGCACCACCACGACCTGTTCGCCGGCACGGAGCGGTTCTTCCGCCCTGGGTATGCCGCCAATCTGGTCTCCTCCTGGATCCCCGCGCTCAACGGCGTGCAGGCCAAGCTTGAGGCCGGCGCTCGCGTGGCCGACGTAGGCTGCGGCCACGGCGCCTCGACCATCTTGATGGCCCAGGCGTACCCCCACTCGGAGTTCGTCGGCTTCGACTACCACGAGGCATCGATCGAGCAAGCCCGCGACGCTGCCGCCAAAGCTGGGCTCGACGGCCGCGTCGGCTTCGAGGTCGCCGCCGCCAAGCACTACCCCGGCGCCGGCTACGACCTGGTCGCGATGTTCGACTGCCTGCACGACATGGGCGACCCCATCGGCGCCGCCGCCCACGTGCTCGGGACGCTCGACTCCGACGGCACTTGGATGATCGTCGAACCCTACGCGGGAGACCGGCTCGAGGACAACCTCAACCCGGTCGGCCGCATTTACTACGGCGGGTCGACGCTCGTCTGCACGCCCGCCTCCCGCGCCCAGGAAGTCGGGCTGGCGCTGGGCGCCCAGGCCGGCGAGGCGCGACTGCGAGCGGTCGCGACCGAAGGCGGGTTCACGCGGTTTCGCCGCGCGGCCGAGACACCGTTTAACCTCGTTCTCGAAGCTCGACCCTGACATGACCACCAGCAACGCAGAACATGGACTCATGCAGGTGGGCGACGAGGTTCGAGTCGTGCCGGACAACCTCGAGGCCACCGAGGCGTGGAACGGTCCCCTGTTCGACGTGTGGATGGAGTTTCGCGAGATCCTGACCGGGGGGGTTCGTGGCCACGGCGAGCGGGCGCTCGCGCTCGAGCCACCTCGCGAGGGCGACCGGGTGCTCGACATCGGTTGCGGGCTGGGAGACACGACCGTCGGGCTCGCCCAGCTCGTCGGGCCCAGCGGCCACGCGCACGGCGTCGACGTCGCCGAGCGGATGATCCACACCGCCATCACCGAGGCGACCGAGACCGGGATCCTGAACGTTAGTTTCGCGACGTGCGACGTTGAAAGCGCGAGGTTTGCGGACACCTTCGACTACGCGTTTTCGCGGATGGGGACGATGTTCTTCGCCCGACCGGTGACCGCGCTTCGCAACGTCCGTGAAGCCCTCACGCCAGGCGGCCGCTTGACCATGGTGGTGTGGCGGCGAAAGCTCGATAACGAGTTCCTGCACCACGCCGAACGTGTCGTGGCGGAGCATCTCGACGAACCCGAGGAGTACGACGCGCCGCGCTGCGGACCCGGCCCGTTCTCGATGGCCAACGCCGACACGGTGACCGACGTACTGACGGCTGCCGGCTACGAGAACATCCGGCTGGCGCGCGTGGACCTGCCCTACAAGATCGGCAACGACCTCGAGCAGGCGGTCGCGATGAACATGGCGATCGGGCCGGCGGCCGAGATACTCCGTCTGTGGGGCAACCGGGCAGCCGACCTCAAGCCCAGAATCCAGGCCGACCTCCGCACGGCGCTCGCCGACTACGTCACCAGCGAGGGCGCGGTGTTCGCCTCTTCGTCGACCTGGACCGTGACCGCGACCGCCCAGCGGTAGCCGCGCACCCCGGGGTACCGATCAACCACCCGCGCCGGAAGTGAGTCCGAGAGCCCTGGTTTGCCGCCGCGGCAGCCACCTCGCCGCCCGCGCCGACGGCCCCGGGTTGGGCGGCACACAGGGCTCTCAGGAAGAGAGCGATGGCGCTGGCCCTCTCGGCCGCGTAGGCAAGCAGGCGGAGAGGTCGCCGTGGCGCCGTCCGATTAGGCTCTTGCCGGGTTTAGGGGGACCTGTGGAGTGGAAGAGATCATCTGGGACACCAGAGCGTGACGGGACGCGAATGCCGGACCATCCTGACCACCTTCTTCGGGAACTCGAGGTCGCCGAACCCGGTCTGAAGCGGTTGCCGCTTCGGCGATCGGCCGGCTCTCGCGCCCGCCCCAAGGATTCCGGCGTTCACCAGCGCGAGCCGCGCCTTGACCTGGTTCGCGATTGGATCGCTCGGCGCATTAAGCCCGATGCCGTGACGGAATGGCTGCGCGCTCGATTCCTACCGTGGCTCGGTGGTCATACGACGCGGGGGACACGTGCCGGGCAAGCGTTCTGGTCTGCGCTCGAGCCGGACGAGCGTGCGCGTCTATGGAAGCTTCTCGAGGAATTCCGGGCCGAGCGGCGGGCGGAGCGGAGGTTGCTCGACGAACGTGAGGTAGCGCAGATCGCGGTCTGCGTTCATCGCGGTCTCATTGCTGCGAGGCAGGCTTGGCTTGGCCACGCAAACAATAAGGCCAAATAGCCCCGCGCCTTGAGTGGTCGCTTCAACGTGACGGGTCCCGGTGCGCGAGAAGCGCTCCCGCCGCCATAGGCCAGCACGGCGTATCGATGCCGCTTCTCGTATGGATGGCAAGACCACGCGTTGCGTTAGCGCCCCATTAGGGTGGGGACCGATGCCCACAATCGCGACGATTGGTGTCTACGAGTTCGACGCCGCCAGTTTCATCCGTACGCTCGATGCGGCCGCCGTCACGAAGATCGTCGACATCCGGCAGCGGAGGGGAGTTCGGGGCCCGCAGTACGCGTGGGCCAACGCCCGTCGTCTCCAGGCCCTTCTGGCCGATGAACACATCGGATATGAGCATCGCCCAGAGCTCGCCCCAACTACCGAGCTGCGGCAACTCCAATATCGCGACGACGCTCGTCAAGGCGTCGGCAAGCGGTCGCGAGTCCGTCTCTCGCCCGAGTACGCCCGCGCCTACACCGAGGAGATACTCGATCACGCGCCGCTCGAGCCGCTCATCGAGCGATTGCCGGTCCACGGGATCGGAGCGCTGCTTTGCGTCGAGGCGACGCCCCAGGCCTGTCATCGCTGCCTCGTGGCCGCGCGCCTGGCCGATCGCTTCGGGTTTGAGATTGTGCACCTGGAGCCGACAGAACCGATGGAAAGCGACCTCCTTTGATCAGCGCCGGGTGGGGACGTCCTGACCCACGTCGACCTGGACTATCACGCCCAGGTGCGCAAGGAGCAGGCGAGGTGGACATCATCGTGCGCGTGAAGCGGAAGCGAAGCGCATGCCAGACGCGCGGCGAGCTCGAGGGCGGGCGACATTCGCCCGCCCTCTATTTTTCACTGGTACGCCTCGCCGAGCTGGGTGCGACGGCGGAC
>JAFAZZ010000536.1 GCA_019239375.1 Solirubrobacterales bacterium
AACACGCCGTGTAGGAATTCCTACACATTATGTCAAGCATGCAGTGGAGCGGTTCCGACTCCACAATGCCGGCATGATCGGCCCTGATCGGTAGCTGCGATCGTCCTGCACGGCGGTGCTTGGCTCTACTCACCTCGACCCCGGCCGCGAACCGCCGCGCGCCGCGCATCGAAGATTCAACGCCGGGATAGCGGGTATTCGCCCGCACGGCATGCAGGTAGCGAGCGCTTCTGCGGCGTGGTCGAACCACGAGCTCCAGTGGTCCGCATCGACGAGTCGGCGGGCGCCGCGAACTTGTCCAGCGGCCGATCTCGTCAGGAGCGATCCAAGCGTTGGTCTTCTCGCAGAACTTTTTGCGCCTTGCCGAGGTCAAAGGGTCAGGTGATTCGATTCCGATGGAGGTAGCGATGGCCGAAGCCAGCGTCAGCACAGAGCGAAAGCCGGGCACGCAGGGGGGCGCAAGCCGCTCCGAGGTGGTTCGGCAGGAGGGGCCGCTCCAGACGGAGCGGGGTCAGACCACGATCGCGGATGCTGTCGTGACGAAGGTGGCGAGCATGGCCGCTCGCGAAGTACGTGGGGTCCATGATCTCGGAGGCGGCGTCTCGCGCGCCATCGGGAGCGTGACTCAGCGTGTGGGCGTCGGGGACGAGCGCACTCAGGGCGTCTCGGTCGAGGTCGGCGAGCGGGAGGCCGCGGTCGACGTGACGCTGGTGATCGAGTACGGCGAGTCGATCCCCAGGGTCTCGCAGGCCGTGCGCGACAACGTGATCAAGCGCATCGAGGGGATTACGGGGCTGTCGGTGACCGAGGTGAACGTCAGCGTCAACGACCTCTACTTCCCCGGAGATGAGGTGCCGGAGCAGCCCCGCGTTCAGTGAGCCCTGACAAGATCGAGGAATCGCCTGAGCCGGAGGCGTCTGGATCGGTTCGACTGCGCCTTGCCCGGTCAGCGCTGGAAGCTGCCCTGGGCGTCCCCGGCGTGCTCGACGCCGATCCGGGTCCTCGCCGGTTACGGGTGACCGCGGATCCGCCGTCCGGCATGCTGGTCGGCGTTTCCGTGACCGCCTTACCCGATGGCCGCTATGGCGTCGACCTGTCGTTAATCGCCGAGTTGGTTTCGTTGCCGGAGCTGGCAGATGAGGTTCGCCGGCGCGTGCTCGAGCGTGCGGAGCGAGACCAAGTGGCCGATGTCGTGGGCTCGATCAACGTTGAGTTCCCATATGTGATGACGCGCGAGGAGATTGCGGCGGCCGCGGCGAGCCTCGAGCGGGAGGCGGAGGGTCGCGTCTCCGAGGAGCTTGCTGCTGCTGCTCTCCTAGAAGCTGAAGCGGGCGCGGCGGCAGGTGAGCCCGCGGCCACGGCACCGACTGAAGCGCCTGACGCGGTCGCCGCCCCGGGACCAACAGCGGCTCCCGTCGCCGAGCGCCGAGGCGCCGATCCGGGCGCTGAGGCGAGTCCGCCCGGCGCGGCGGTCTCGGCGATCGCCGCTCAGCAGGCGGCCATCGCGACCGATCAGGCTGCGCTGGCCGCAAAGCAGGCGGCTCTCGCGGCTGAGCAGGCCGCGCTGGCGGTCGGGTCGGAGGCCGTGGTTGAGTCGCACCCGGGCTCGGCAGGCTCGGGTGCCCCGGAGGGCGAGGGACCAGGCGCATGATCGCGCTCGCCCATCTGCTTGCTCGAGTAGTTGGTTTCCTGGCGCTGGTCGCGCTGTCAGTGGCAGGACTCCTGCTGGCGATCTTCTCCATCGGGACAGGTACTAGTGGAGCCAGCCTCGGGGGCCTGGCGAAGCTGCTCTCCCTACCCTCGGTCCGCGACGCCGTCGGCGACTGGCTGGCGAGGATCGAGAGGCCGGGATCGGTGGCCGCGATAGCGGCGGTGTGCGGGCTGGGAGCAATCGTGCTTGGGTTGCTGCTCATCGCCGGAGTGCTGGTCCCCCGCCGCGAGCGGCTGGTCCAACTAACCGAGACCGAGCATGGGAGGGTCGCCGCACGGCGGCGCCCACTCGCGCAGATGGCCACGTCGCTTGTCGAGCAGGTGCGCGGGGTGACCCAGGCCAAGGTGCGGGTCCGTCCGTTCAGGACGTCGGGCGGGCGTCTCGCCGTACGGGCCTTCCGGACCACGCACGCAGACGCCGATTCGGTTCGACGCGCCGTCGGCCAGCAACTCGAGTCGCTCACACAGCCGTTCAAGCTCAAGGCACGGGTGGATGCGCCGCACCGCGGCGCCAGGGTCGAGTAGATGCGCCGCCAACGTCTACGCGACCGACCCTCCGTCCTGGTGCTGGCCGGCCGGCTGGTCGCGCTCCTGGTCGGTGCCGCTCTGGTGTGGTACGGGCTGATGACGCTCCTGCTCGCGGTAAAGGTCAAGCCAGCGACGGTGAATTCCCTGAGCGGGTATCGAACCGCGTACAACTGGATCAGCGGCCTCACACCGGCGGACGTGGGGGGCAGCACCACCCGTGCGATCATCGCTGGGGCTGGGGTGGTCGCGTTCTTGCTGTTCGGGTATATCGCGGTCAAGCAGCTGCCGCGCCCCTACCTGGCGCGGCGTGACCTGCCGCTGGGCAGCGACGACAGGGGAGAGTTCAGGATCGAGCCGCGGGCTGTGGAGCGGCTGGCGGAGATCGCCGCCGCTCGCCACCCCGAGGTGGGCGGCGCTCGCAGTCGCTACTCCGTCGACGACCTCAGCGTCGATCTCACCGTCAGACGTGCACGAAACGTTGCGGCCACGCTCCGCGAAACTCAGGAGCGAGTCGCGGAAGCGCTGGCCGAACACGAGCTGCCCACGATGCCCGTCAACGTCACTCTCACCGGCTATGACCGCCGCGACAGAAGGGAGCTTCGATGATCACTGTCAAGCACTATCTCGGCCTACTGGGCTTCCTGTTCGTGGCCGCGTGGATCGCGTTCGACTTCGGGCGCGCAGTCCTGTGCCTCGTCGGCGCAGCGGCGTTCTACCTCATCGGCGAGATCGTCCAGGGTGACCTCGACCTCGGCGAGATGCAGGCGCGCATGAGACGCCAGCCACCCGGCCGGTAGCCGGCCCCTCAGTTCGCAACATCACGCGCCTGAGAACCGGTTTCATACCGGTCTGTGACTGGCCAGCTCGACGACGAGATCCTGGTTCGAGCTGCGCAGGAAGGCGATCTCGACGCATTCGAGGAGCTGGTACGCCGCTACCAGGTGCCCGTTTATCGGGTCGCACTCCGGATGCTCGGCGTCCGCGCCGACGCTCAGGACGCGGCTCAGGAAACCTTCGTCCGAGCCTGGCGCTCGCTCCCGCGGTTTCGCGGCGGGAGCACCCTCAGCACTTGGCTCTACCGGATCGTGACCCGCCGGTGCCTAGATAAGCTGGCCAAGCGTCGAGCCACCGAGGCTCTGGACGAGATCGAGGTCGAGGATGATCTGGATCCGGCGCAGGCAGCTGAACGTCGTGAGCAGCTGCGTGCCGTGACGCACGCGATCGCGACGCTGCCGGCCGACCAGCGGGCCGCTCTGGTGCTAAGGGAGTTCGAAGGGCTCTCGTATCAGGAGGTCGCGGAAGTCCTCGGAACCAGCCTTGCCGCTGTCAAGGGGCGAATCCACAGGGCCCGGCTGACGATCATCCAGGAAACGAGCTCATGGCAATGACCCACCTGGCCCGAAGTCTGCCATGCGGAGTCCGACTAGACGAGCTCCTCATCCAGGTCGCTGACGCTGCGCCGCCGGCAGATGAAGCCCACCAGGCTACGTGCCCGTACTGCCAGACCGCTCTGCGCCGGCTGCGCCGCGAGTGGGCTGGAGTGACCGAGCTCGCCCATCAGCCGGTGAGGGTGCCCGCGAGCCTCACCCATCGAATCATGTCGCACGTCAGAAGCCTGGCCGTGCAAGCTTCGGATTACATCCTGCTCGGCCATCCCCGGGGAGAGACCCGGATCAGCCATATCGTGATTGGCCGAGTCGCGCAGCGGCTCGTGACGACCGTTCCGGGGATTGTCTTCGCTTCTGTCCGAGTAGAGCCACAGAGGCCACCGCAGGCCGACCGAGTGACCCTCTCAATACAGCTCGTCGTGAGATTCGGGCCGGCTCTCCACCCGCTCGCCGAATCGGTCCGCCAGCGAGTCGAGCGCCGTACGACACGATTGACCGGAGCGCACATCGAACGGGTCGACGTCACCGTCAACGACATGGCCATCTAGCGGCGCGACTTTGGCCTTGCACCGCGGCCCGCGCGTCCGGGAGGAAACTGCATCCCGCAGGAACCGGTGTGATCAACGCCGCTTCAGCGCATCCGATTTGTGAACCGCCATCCCGCCGCCCTTCTCGCTGCGTACGAGGTACTGCGGCTCCGCTTTGGACGCACGGACCTGACGCCCGGCCGCCTCCGTGTCTGAGGTGATGACGCGCTCGACGACGCCCGGCGTGTCGTCGCGCCCGTGCGAGCTCCAGATAACCTGGTCGCCCTTCTTGAACCTCTCACCCATCGAAGGCCTCAGCTTCGTCGGGTCGCTCGACCTCGACGGACTGCTCGATCGTCGCCACCTCGTGATCTCCTTTCGACTCGGGATCAAGGTCCGCTTATATGAGCGAATACCCACATGGCGTTATTGAAAACTCAACACGATGTATAAGTAGCATCCGGAGCGTGGATACCCAGGCCACGCCATGAAGCTCGAGCCGCGCCTGCTTCCCGTTGCGCTCGCAGGCCAGCCCCGCGGTGTCGTACTCGTCCTCCACGGTGGCGCGAGCCGGCGCGAGAACATGAGGGTCAGCCCAGCCCAGCTCTCGGTGCTGCGGATGATCCCCATTGCACAGCGGATCGAGCGCGAGGGCCGGGGGGAGCTGGCCGTGTTCCGGCTGCTGAATTCGCGGCGGGGGTGGGAGATCAAACATACGCCGGTGCACGACGTGCGCTGGGCGCTCGAGCAGATCCCCGAGATCCTCCGTCGGACGCTGCCCGTCTGCCTCGTGGGGCACTCGCTGGGCGGCCGTGCCGCATTGCTGGCGGCTGGCGAGCCCTCGGTCGCCGGCGCCGTAGCCTTAGCGCCATGGGTCCTGCCGAGCGACGATCCGCGCGGCGTCGAGGGCAAGCCGCTGCTCATCGTCCATGGCTCGGAGGATCGAGTGGCGAGCCCCGCCCGCGCCGCCGCCCTGGCCGCGCGCCTGCACCAGAGGACCGAGGTGAGCTTCGTGCTCGTCGATGGCGCCCGCCATGCCATGCTGCGCCACCACCGCGAGTTCGGGCGCCGGGCGGCGGAGTTCGCCACCGCCACGCTTCTTCGAGGTCGGAGCAGCGCGCCGGAGGCGAGCGCTCGGCGACGCGTCGCTCGCTCCACCGCCGCCGGGCGGTGATCGAAGATTCGTTTCAACTTGCGATGCGTTTCCCACGCCTCGATCCGCCGGTGGTTGCTCGCGCCTGAGTGCGTGCGCTTCAGCCCGAGTACTCCTGCCCCGCGTGCTCAGGTCGCGAGCGCCGGCCGGCGACCCCAGCGCAAACGCCGGGGAAGCAGCGGAACCAGTAGGCGTCTCGCGTACTGTGCGCCGCCCCAGTGCACCAGCCCGCGCATCGGGTCCCAGCGGAGGCCGTATTGCCGGCGCAGCCGTGCTGGCAGCAGGCCGACGGTAACGAAGTTCGCCAGCTCCAGCAGTGGTCGAGCGGCCAATGGCACCGGCGGGTGGAGAACGACCTGCACCCCGAGCTCCCGTGCCTGCGGGCTGACCCACAGCGCATCGCCGGCGACCATCGCCTCGACGTAGTCGCTGAGGCCCTCCCAGTCCGAAGGCATGTCCTGCTCGCGCAACCCGAACAGCCGACCGAGCACGCGATAGTCGCGCCAGTAGTCATCTCGCTCGCCCGGGCTGAGCGGCGAGACGTAGCGCTCGAACACGAGCAGGGAGCTCTGTGCCAGCGTGCCGAGGATCCAGAGCAGCAGGTCCGGGTCGTCCGCCGCCCACTCGGTCCCGGCAGGAAAGCGACCCACCGGCTCCAGGAGCCTGCCCCGGACACGACTGTGCACCCGTCGCACGCGCGCAGTGGCCCGATCGGCATCCTCGCGACAGCCAAAGACCACCGTGTCGAGCACGGCGGCGGTGCGCTCGAGGCGGGGGTAAGGATCTGGTAGCGCCCGCGTCGAGGCGAAGAAGCCCGCGAAGGCGACCGGATGCGCGGCCTGCATCAGTAGGGCCCGCGGGCCGCCGAGTGCCACTACGTGCTCTCGGTGAACGCGCCGGATCATCGCGGTTTCGTGGAAGTACGCGTCCATGGAGGGGCCTCCACACCAACTATAGAAAATCCATATCGATTGCTGAAGAATGGATCCCATCGCGGGCGCGCGGAGGCCGTGACCGTGAGGCTGGTGCGCACTGGGAGCTCAAGGTCACGTGGCCGAGCCCGAGGAGCTGGTCGGGTGTGCTGCAAGTGGGGACGGCAGCGATGGTCCAGCC
>JAFAZZ010000071.1 GCA_019239375.1 Solirubrobacterales bacterium
CTGCGCAACGAGCTCAAGGACACCGGCGTGACGGTGACCTCGCTCATGCCCGGGCCGACCGACACCGAGTTCTTCGAGCGCGCCGACATGATGGACACCAAAATCGGCACGAGCGATTCCAAAGACGATCCGGCCGATGTCGCCCGCGACGGCTTCGAGGCGCTGATGGCGGGCAAGGAACGCGTGGTCTCGCACTCGCTGTCCACGAAGGCCCAGGGGCACGGGAGCCGCCTGATGCCCGATAGCGTCAAGGCCGAGGTGCACCGCAAGATGGCCGAGCCGGGCTCGGCCGAGAAGGACTGAACCCCGAGAAGGACTGAATCCAGCGGCGGATCGGGCGTGGCGAATTAACCCCCAAGGCGGCGGGAAATTCAGCACACCCCTAGCTCTCGAACTCCCGACCGGGAACCGTTCCGACCGGCGGCTCGGTTATCGGAGGCACCACCCGGTCGGGACTGTCGGACAGAACTTCCACCGCGCCGTCGGCCGACCGCCGCACCACGTTGCCCTGCCACTCCCGTAGCGGATGGGATCCGCTGCGCTGAAGCGATCGGCAGGCGCTGCGCGTGACGAAGAACACGACGATCGGCAGCACCCAGATGCCCACCCGCCAGACGTGGATTTGCGTCGTGTACGAGACGCCCAACCGGTAGAAGATCCGATCGGTCGATCCGACCGCGAACACGATCACCACCCAGGACAGAAACCCGGCGCCGACCGCGGTCCGGATCGGGCGGTCGCGGGGCCGCTCCAGCAGATCGTGCCGGCGGACGTCGCCCGTAACCCTGCGCTCGAGGGCAGGCCAGAAGAACATCACCGCGAACACGAACAGCGGGAACGCGGCACCGCCCCAGAACGGGTTGGAGATGACCGTGCGCCCGGCGATGACGAGCTCCCAGTTCGGCATCAGGCGCAGCGCCCCGATCAGCCAGCCGATGTACCAGTCCGGCTGGGCGCCGTTCTCCGACAGGTAGGGGTGGAAAGGACCCCACTGCCAGATCGGGTTGATCTGCACCAGGCCGCCGAGCAGGAACAGCACGCCGGCGACCGCGAAGAGCAACCCGATCGAGCGAAGGGCATAGGCCGGCCACAGCGGGGTCCCCACCACGTTTCGCTCGCGCCGGCCGGGCCCCGGGAACTGGGAGTGGTGCTGGCGCATGATCATCGCCAGGTGCAGCGTGATCAGCACGGCCAGCGCGGCCGGGATGAGCAGCACGTGGACGATCTCCAGGCGCGGCCAGAAGCTGCTGTTGCCGGGGAACGGCCCGCCCCACACGAGCGAGGCCAGCTGGCCGCCGACGAACGGGATCGACATGGCCACCGAGTACGCGATCGCCAGGCCCATCCCCGAGAGGAGGTCGTCGGCCAGCGAGTAGCCGGCGAATCCTTCGAGGATGGCCAGCATCAGCATGGTGAGGCCGATGAAGTAGTTCAGATCCCGGGGCTTGCGGTAGGCGCCGGTGAAGAAGATCCGCGCGAGGTGCAGGACGATCGACGCGATGAACACGTTCGCGGCCCAGTGGTGCACCTGCCGGAACAACAAGCCCGTGGGGACGCTCAGCGAAAGGTCCAGCACCGAGCGGTAGGCCTCGGACATCTGCTCGCCCTGGAGCAGCGGGTAGGAGCCGTGGTAGATGACCTGCGAGTCGCTGGGGATGTAGTAGAGGGTCAGGAAGATGCCGGTCCCGACCAGGACCAGGAAGGAGTAGAGGGCGATCTCGCCGAGCAGGAACGACCAGTGGTCGGGGAACACGTAGCGAAGCGCCCACCTGATCCCGGCGGCCAGGCCCACGCGCTGCTCGGCGGCACGGCTTGCCCGGAGGAACCGGCGGTGGACGTAGCGATCGATGAGGTTCACGACTGTGCCCGGTGCACTCCCCACCAGGAGGGGCCGATGTCCTCGTGGAACCCCGCGGCGGCACGCAGGTGGCCGTCGCCGTCGATCATGAGCGGCAGCTGAGGGAGCGCGCGTCCGGCCGGGCCGAAGACCAGCCGTCCGCCCTCGCCAGGTAGGAAGGTCGAGTAGTGGCACGGGCAGGTGAAGGCGGGCACCTGGCTGGTCGGCGCGTAAGTCGGATAGCGGTAGAGGGAGATCGCGCATCCGGCGTGCGGGCAGATCTTGGAATAGGCGAGGATGCCGTTGGGCGCCCAGTCCCGCCGGGCAGCCGGCAGCGCAATGAAGTCGGCGGGCAGCCGGACGACCAGGATGCCGGCGCCGAACGACTCGGGATCCTTGTCCTCGGGCAGCGCGGTGTAGAACGTGCCGATGTGGATGTCGGAGGCCAGGTAAAGGCGTCCTTGATCGTCGACCAAACCCACGCCGGCGGCCCACGGCGTCCGGTGCAGCGGGCCCAGCGTCGGCCCAAGTGAGGCCAGCGGCGTCGCCGCCGCGGTGACCACCGCGACGCCGGCCACGCCCCCGGCGCCGACCAGCAGCGCCCGCCGCGAGATCCCCTGGCCCCCCTCGGCAATCATCTCGACGACTTCCTCGGTCTGCTCCTCGTCCAGCAGCTGACCGCGCTCCTCGACGTGCGTCTCCTGCGGGACCACGAACTTGCCGGCGACGATGCACGCGACCGCCAGCAGGCACAGCGCCCCGCCCATGGCGATCCCGAGCAGCTGGGTGTCGCCGGAGGAGACGATGTAGATGACCGTGAAGGCGAAGGCGAACACCGCTGCCACCAGCAGCAGGACCCCGACGAGCGTCTCCGTCCGGGGATTCGCGGGCAACGTGCGCTGGCTCGGGTCGATGTCGGATTCCCGGGCGGGCGGGGGTGGTTCGTGCCCGCGCCGCCCCACCGCGCGGGCCGCCGCGCGGAGCGCGACGAGGACACCGAGGAACTTCGCCCCCCTCGTCACGGGACTCTGGTCGTCAGGGCTCATCGCGGGACCTCCAGGTCGAGGGTCACGGTCATGTACGTTCGTCCATCCGCTCGCCGATCAGCCGGGCCACGATGACCAGCGCCGCCAGCCCGATGAACCACGCCACGATCCCCTCCGGGATCGGGCCGATGTTGTAGATCCCCCAGCCGCCGGCGTTGACCGGACGCCGTGTCCACAGGACGTAGCGGACGATCGAGTCGAGCGCGTGCTGGTCGACCTGCTTGGCGTCGAAATGCGGCATCAGGTAGGGCCCCATCCGCACGGCCTCGGCAATCTCCTGAGGATTGGCCTGCTCCAGATCGGGAACCTGCGCGTTGACCGTGATCCCACCGCGGGCCACGATCTGGTGGCAGCCGGCGCAGTCCAGCGTGAACTCATGGAAGCCGTACGCGAGGTCGCCGTTCGCCGGGACGGCGGTAGGCGCGCGCGGGCCGCCGAACGCGCTGATATAGGCAATCAGCGCGTTGATCTTGATCCGGTTGAACAGCGGCGGGTTACGCAGCGGCTGGTTGCGCGGAGCGTCGAGCGGCATCCGGCCGGTCGATAGGTAGAAGTCCACGGGGCCCGGGCCGACCCCCCGGAGCGACGGCGCCACCCCCGGGATCCCCTGCAGGGCGATGCCGTGGCAGGACGCGCAGCTCCCCTGATAGAGCGTGTAACCGAGCGCCCTGAGTCCCGGCGAGTCTGGAAACGACTTCGTCGGATCGCCCGGAGCGGGCGCTTCGGGCGACTTGGTGGGCGGATTGAACTCGGTGGCTGCTCCGCCGTTCGGGTTGGTGTTGCCGGTCTGGCCCAGCGACGTCGGGGCGCTCAGGCCGACGATCGACGCCGCCGCCAGGACCACCGCGAGGCTCAACCGCAGCACCGCCGGGACGCGTGAGCGCCGCGTCAACCAACGCATGACGAGCCGTTTCATGCCGGAGGTCTACCTTCCGACGTGGCCAGCGAGGAAGCGCGCGCCTCTCGAGCGGTGAGCCGCCGCTCCTCGGCCACCATCGCCGCCACCGCCGCCCACAGGCCGACCGCTGTCATAACGACGCCGCCGACGACCCACATGATCGCCCCCGCCTGCGCTTGATCGTCGAGCGCATCGATGCCGAGCGTGGCCGCCGGCGGTCCGTACGGCGCGTACACGAGGGTCGCATGGCGGTTGAGGTACGCGCCGACGAGCGCCATCGGCATCATCGCGATGATCAGGTAGAGCAGCTTCCCGAGCCCGCCCAGCCGGCGCCGGGGAACGGGATCGCCGTCGAGTAGCGGCGACCACATGAGCAGACCGGCCACCAAGTAAAGCGCGTGCTCGGCCTCGTGCAGGACTGGGTGGCGCAGGGTGGCGTCATAAAACGACGGGAGGTGCGTTCCTACGATCACCGCGCCGAACACAGCGAGCGACTGGAGCGGCCCGGTGAGCGCCCGGCTGCGATTGAGCGCCTTGGCCAGCGACGGCCGACGCTGCGGCGAGGTCGCCTGGAGGGCTAGAAGCACGGGCCGCCCGCCGAGCAGCAACGGCGGCGCAGCCATCAGCAGCAACATGTGCTGGACCATGTGCACCGAGAGCATCTGATCGTCGTAGCCGGCGATCCCCGACTGCAGCGCGACCAGCACGCAGCCGACCCCGGCCAGCCATGACAACGCCCGCCGCGCCGGCCATCCACCCGTCAACCGGCGCGTCGCGGCCAGGTAGATGACGGCGGCGCCGGCCGCCGGCACCACCACGGAGGCGCTGAGCTGCCAGTGCGAGACGAGCAGCGAGGGCAGCGTCGACGCGCTTATCGTCGCTCCTCCTCGCCGAGCACCCGCCGGCGCGTGGCGCGCTGGGCGCGGTGCTCGACGATCAGCCGCCCGAGTCCCAGCACGAACATCGCGATGCCGAAGTACAGGAGGAACTTGGCCCAAGCCAGACCAAACAGGGCGCACCCGGCGGCCAGGCCGATGACCATTGCGGCCACGCTCGCCTGAGGGACCACCTCGTCCTCGGTCCGGGGCGGAGGCGGACCGCGGCGGATCGCCTCGGGGCGGGCCGCCCAGATAGCCGCGCCGAACGCGTAGATGATCAGCGCGGCTGCGGCGGCCTCCTCCACGTTCACCGGCTTGGCGTCCCAGATCCAGTTGCCGATGAACAGCACGAGCAGGATCGTGGCCCAGGTCAGCATGGGGATCGCGCCGCCCCTCATCCGCCCGCCGTCACCTCCGCGCGCTCGCGTGCCCGGTCCATCGCCTCCTCGCGCAGGTCGAGCAGCGGCGCGTAGGTGCGGATCGGCGGCAGCGGCGCCTCGAAGTTCAGCGGCGGCGGCGGCGAGGTGGTCGCCCACTCGAGCGTGTGCCCGAACCACGGATCATTCCCGGCGGGCACACGCCGCCGCAGCGACGTCCAGACGTTGATCAGGAAGACCAGGACGCCGAGCGCGATGATCCCCGCTCCGATCGTCTCGAGCACGTTCAGGGTCCCCCAGCCGGGGTGCGCCGGGTAGCGCGACACCCGGCGGGGCATGCCGTCGTTGCCGAGGAAGAACATCGGGAAGAAAGTCAGGTTGGTGCCAACCGCCATCAGCGCCAGGTGGAGCTTCCCGAGTCCCTCGCGCAGCAGCGCCCCCGTCACCTTCGGGAACCAGTGGTAGACGCCGTCGAAGAAACCGAAGATGCTGCCGGCGAACAGCGTGTAGTGGAAGTGGGCGACCACGATGTAGGTCCCGTATGCGTGGTAATCGAGCACCGGCGAGGCCACGAAGATTCCGCTCAGCCCGCCGATCAGGAACTGGATGAAGAAGGTCAGCCCGAACAGCATCGAGGTGCGCAGCACGATCGACCCGCCGATCAACGTGCCGATCATGTCGAAGTACTCGATCCCGGCCGGAACCAGCAGCAGGGTGGAGGTGAACGCGAAGTACTGGTTGGTTACCCCTCCGGTGACATACATGTGGTGTGACCACACGGCCATCGACAGGGCGGCGAACATCATCATCGAGGCGACGAAGGCCAGGTAGCCGAACCACCGCTTGTGCGCGCTGACCGCGATCGCCTCGGCGGCCGCTCCGAGGTAGGGGAAGAACATCACGTACACGACCGGGTGGCCGAAGAACCAGAACAGGTCCTGGTAGTCGATCGCGCCCGCGAAGCCGGCGAAGATGTGCCCGCCGTGTCGGTCGATGTAGAGCAGGATCATCACGAGGACAAGCATGGGGAACGACGCGACGACCATGAGCGCGCTGACCAGCGCCGTCCAGGTAAAGACGGGCATCCTCAGCAGCGACATGCCGGGCGCGCGCCGCCGCGCGATCGTGGTCACTACGCAGCCGCCGATCGCCAGCATGCCCGCCGCGGCCAGGATCACGCCGATCACCCACAGGTCCATCCCGACACCCGGCGTGTTGATGCCGTTGGACTGCGGCGCGTAGGAGGACCAACCGGCTCGTCCGGCGCCCCCCGAGGCGAACCAGCCTTGCTGCATGACCAGGCCGCCGCAGATCCATGTCCACAGCCCGGCCAGGCACAGCCTGGGTGCCGACACCCGCGTCGCGCCGATCTGCAGCGGCACCAGATACAGCGCCATCGCCAGCGCCATCGGTGTGACGAACAGGTAGACCATCGTCGAGCCGTGCATCGTGAACAGCTCGTTGTAGGAGTTGTCCGAGACGAAGTGCATGTTCGACTGGGCGAGCTGGGTGCGCATCAACAGCGCGAACACCCCGCCGAGGAGGAAGAAGAACAGCGAGCACACGCCGAGGGTCAGCCCCATGCGTTTGTGGTCGGTGCTGGTCAGCGTTCCGAGCCAGCCGCGGATCACCGGCACCCGCGCCGTGCGCCCCGTCGCCACGCTCACGGCGTCCGCCCTCTCCCCCGCCTACGCGCCCACTCGCTAAATGCGGCGGGGCTGACCGCGTGTGCGACGAAGATCATGTCGGCGTGACGCAGCCCGCAGAACTCGGCGCACTGCCCGGCGAAGACGCCCCGGCCGAAGGTGAGGGTGGTGACCTGGACCGAGCCGGGGATCGCGTCGTGCTTGTAGCGCAGCGCCGGGATCCAGAACGAATGGATCACGTCCGTCGAGGTGAGGTTGAAGCGAACCGCTTCGCCCGCCGGCACTACCAGCGGCTGGCGGCCGACCGTGCCGCTGCGCACGCTGAAGCCGTAGGACCGGTAGGTGAACGTCCACTCCCACTTGGAGCCGGTCACGTCGATCACCACCGCGGGACGCTCTCCGAGGGAGACCGTGTCGACCCGGTGCTCAGCGCTGAAGGTCAGGTAGAGCAGGAATGCCGCCGTACACGCGAGCAGCACGGCGTAGGAGCCCTCGAGCGGGTTGTGCTCGTGCCAGCGCGCGGCGCGCTCGGGGGGCCGTCGCCGGTAGATGAGGACTGCCGCGAGGACCGAGAGCGCGATGACCAGGAAGACCCCGATGGCGATCGGCACGTAGATTGAGAACAGGTGGTCGTATTCGTGTCGGGTGGAGACCAGCGCCAGGACGCTCACGGACCCACGATCTACCCCCCGCCCTGGCTTGTAAGCACCGGCGGCGCCGGGTTAGCGGCCTTGCAATGTCCAGCCGTCAGGGGGCGGACAGAGGGAGCGGAGCGGTGGCCGGCGAGCCCTTGTCGAGCTGGACCTCGCGGACCTGCGAAACGCGGCGCGATGCGCCGCGCCGCTCGTCCTGCTCGATCATGCGGCGTTGCGGTCCCACCACGTAGTCGGGATCGGCGGCCGACTGGAAGCCCGCCTTGAACACCGTCCAGCGAGCGGACAGAGCCCCGGCGCAGAGCATCGATCCGGCGGCGATCGCGGCGCCCCGCGAGCTCTGGCCGCGCCGGAGCAGGAGCGCGGCACCGCCCACGACGAGGGCCTGGGTGAGGTGGCTGAACTTCGACGGCGCCCCGCGCTTGTACGGCTCGCCGTGCTCGCCGAGCTGCCTCTTCATGACCTCGTTGGAGGCGAGTTCGAGCGCCGCGCTGGCCACCGCGAGCCGGCGCGCCGGCGCGGCGTGCTCGGGCGGCGTGGCGATGACGGCGGCGGCGCCCGCGCTGAGTCCCGCGCCCGAGCCGAATACGAACGGCAGCATCCGCCGCGCCTCGTGCCAGACCGGCACGGCGGTGTTCGCGATCAGCGCCGCCGTGTAGGTGGAGAGCGGGAGGCCGAGCAGCGCGGCGGCGGGACGCACAAACCGGGCCGAGCGCGGGAACAGCCCCGTCCACGCGTTGGCCGTGGCCAACATGGTGGTCGCGCCGCTCGCGCTGAGGATCCACGAGCCGACGCTCATCGGCGAGGTCACCTTGAACATCCGCAGCATGTTGAGAAAGCGCATCGGGCGGCCGAGGTCGGAGATCAGGAACAGCGGGCTCATGCCGATCCCGACCATCGCTCCGGTCCACGCGCGGCGAGCCAGCACCTCGTTGCCGCGCAGGTCGGACAGATAGGCCAGGCCCGCCGAGGCTCCGGCCAGTCCACCGGTGAAGAAGTAGAACGGGATCTCCCAGGTCCAGGTCGGCTCCTTGATCACCGGCTGGCCGTGGTAGGAGCGGTTCTCCGAGCTCACTTGCGCCCCCCGAACACGGCGGCCGCCAGCCCGACTCCGAGCGCGACCGCCGCCGCCCCGGCGGCCGCCCAGATCTCGCCCAGGTCGCGCCGGGTGTCGACCGGGTCGGGCGGCAGCCCGTACACCTCGGGCTCGTCGAGCAGTAGGAAGAACGCGCCGGCGCCGCCGATCCCGTCGTCGGCGTCGGCCAGGTAGAGCTGGGCCTTGTCCTGGCCGGCCTGCTGCAGGTGCGCGAGCCGGTGCTCCGCGCGCTCGTGCAGGTCGGACAGCTCGCCGAACTGGATCGAGTTGGTCGGGCACGCCTGGGCGCACGCGGGCTCCTTGTCGTCCTTCAGGCGGTCGTAGCAGAGGGTGCACTTCCACACGCGGCCGTCCCCTTCGCGCTGGTCGAGGACGCCGAACGGGCACGCCGGGACGCAATAGCCGCACCCGTTGCAGATGTCCTCCTGGACCACCACTGTGCCGTACTCGGTGCGGAACAGCGCGCCGGTGGGGCACACGTCGAGGCAGGCGGCATGCGTGCAGTGCTTACACACGTCCGAGGCCATCAGCCAGCGGAAGCCGTCGGCCTCCTGGTAGGTCTGGACACCGCCATCCACGGCCTGCGCGCGGGCGGCCGACTGCACCAGCGACGCGCCGTCGCCGACCTCGGCCGGCAACCTGCCGACCACGCGAGCCGGCGCCTTCTGCTCGATGAAGGCGACGTGACGCCAGGTGTCAGCGCCCAGGTCGATCGTGTTGTCGTAGGACTTGCCGGTGAAGCTGGGTGAGTGGGGCCCAGATCTCATCGGGATCTGGTTCCACTCCTTGCAGGCGACCTCACAGGCCTTGCAGCCGATGCACACCGAGGTGTCGGTGAAAAAGCCCATGCGCGGCTTGGCGTGCTCGCCGTAGCTGCCCGGCCACGCCACCGTCTCCAGCTGGGCTCCGCCGTTCCTCCCAGAACCCACGGCGCTCAATCCTTCACCCCCGCCCGCTGGCGGTACTCCTCGACGAGCTCGAGCCGAGCTCGGCCCCGCGGCCGCCGCCCCGGCCGGATGTCGCAGGTGGCGACCTTGTACTCGCTGATGTGGACGTTGTTGTCGAGGGCGATCGGCAGCAGCTCGTTGGCCGAGTCGCCGGTCACGATCCCCACCCCGCCCCAGTGGTAGGGGGTGCCGACCAGGTGCATGGGTCTTCCTTGAACCTCCAGCGGCTTGATTCGCTCGGTCACCATCACCCGCGCCTCCACCGCCTGGCGTGCCGTGACGATCGTCGCCCATCCCCCGTGCTCGAGCCCGCGCTCCTGTGCGAGCTCGGGCGAGACCTCGCAGAAGAACTCCGGCTGAAGCTCGGCTAGATAGGGCACCGTCCGCGACATTCCCCCCGCAGTGTGGTGCTCGGTCAGGCGATAGGTGGAGAGCACATAGGGGAAGACAGCCGCGCCGGGCTCGCCGTCGACCGGGTGGTACGGGTTCTCGGGCCGGTGGAAGACCTGACGCGTCGGGTTTTGCTGCTGCGCGTAGAGCGGGTTGCGGAACGGGGTCTCCTGGGGCTCGTAATGCGCGGGCAGGGGGCCGTCGACGAGTCCGGTCGGCGAATAGATCCAGCCCCGGCCGTCGGGGTGCAGGATGAACGGCTTGTCGCCGGCGATCGCCTCCATCTTCTTGGCGTTTTTGTCCGGGCGATAGTCCGGTGCCTTGTCCGGCGGGAAATCCGGCGAGTCGCCGACGCTTGTCCACTGGCCCTCCTCGGCGTCCCACCACACGTAGCGCTTTCGCTCAGACCAGGGGTTCCCCTCGGGGTCGGCGGAGGCCCGGTTGTAGATGATGCGGGTGTCCTTGGGCCACGCCCAGCCCCACTCGTGGGCCACCCAGTTCTGCTCGGTGTGGGGCTTCTTGCGCGCCGACTGGTTGACGCCGTCC
>JAFAZZ010000095.1 GCA_019239375.1 Solirubrobacterales bacterium
GCCCGAGGGCGCCACCGTGGTCTTCTCTGCCCACGGAGTGGCCCCGAGCGTCCACGCCGGCGCGCGCACCCGCTCGCTCAAGACGATCGACGCCACCTGTCCGCTCGTGACCAAGGTGCATGTCGAGGCCAAGAAGTTCGCCGCCGAGGGCTACACGATCGTGCTGATCGGCCACGCCGGGCACGAAGAGGTCGAGGGGACGATGGGGGAGGCGCCCGAGAACATCGTGCTGGTCGAGTCCGAGGAGGACGTCGATCGCCTGGAGGTCCCCGATCCCGAGCGGGTGGCCTACATCTCCCAGACCACGCTGTCGGTCGACGAGACGCGCTCGATCATCAACCGCCTGCGCCGGCGTTTCCCGGCCATCGCCGGCCCGCGCACCGACGACATCTGCTACGCGACGACCAACCGGCAGGCCGCGGTCAAGCAGCTGGCTGTGCAGTGCGATCTGGTCCTGGTGATCGGATCGCGCAACTCCTCGAACTCCAACCGGCTCGTCGAGGTCGCGCGCGAGCACGGCGCGGACTCCTACCTGATCGACAACGAGCGCGAGGTGCGCGAGGAGTGGCTGACGGACAAGCGCGTGGTCGGCATCACCTCGGGGGCGAGCGCCCCGGAGTCGCTCGTGCAGCGGCTCGTGGATTTCTTCCGCGCGCGCGGGACGGGCGACGTGCAGGAGCTCGAGGTGGTGCAGGAGGACGTCCGCTTCATGCTCCCCAAGGTGATCCGCCGGGGCTTGGCGGCGGCGTAAACCCTGCGCACCCTGGTCGTCTCCGACCTGCACCTGGGCGCCCGTGGCCGCCAGGACGTGCTGCGGCGCGAGCGCGAACGGGCGGCATTGGTGGCGGTGCTGCGCGACTACGAGCGCCTCGTCCTGCTCGGGGACCTGCTCGAACTGCGGCACGGGCCGCTGCGCGCCGCACTCGCACAGGCCGAGCCGGTGCTCCGCTCGCTCGGGTCGGCCGTGGACGAGGTGGTGGTGGTGCCGGGAAACCACGACCACGGCCTGCTCCGGGGATGGCTGGAGCGGCGCGACTCGGCCTCGCTCGGCTTGCAATCCGCCGTCGAATGGGACCCGCGCGAGGCGCTGGGCGCGGTGGTCGAGTCGCTCGCTCCGGCCCGGGTGCGGGTGGCCTATCCCGGGGTGTGGCTCCGCCAGGACATCTACGCCATCCACGGGCACTACGGCGATCGCCACAACACGGTCCCGATCATCGAGCGGCTGGGGGCCGGCATGACCGTTCGCCTGACCGGCGAGCCGGAGGGCGGTCCGGTGCGGGCCGAGGACTACGAGGCGGCGCTCGCGCCGATGTACGCCTGGATCGAGACGGTGGCGCAGATGGGCGGGCTGCGGGGGTCGGGGGGCGACGGCAGCTTCCAGGTCACGGCGTGGCGGGCGCTGACCGGCGCCGGCGGGCCCGGCGGGCTTCGCCGGCGCGGACTGGTGGTGGGGTTCCCGGCCATCGTCGCGGGACTCAACCGGATCGGGATCGGGCCGCTGCGCGCCGATGTCTCGGCGGCCGAGTTGCGCCGTGCCGCCTTGCGCGCGTTCGGCGAGGTGGTGGCGCGGCTCGGGGTCCCCGCGACCCACGTGATCTTCGGACATACCCACCGAGCCGGCCCCTTGCCCGAAGACGACGAGGGCGAGTGGACGACCCCGGCGGGGAGCCGCCTGCTCAACACCGGCAGCTGGGTGTACGAGCGCGGCTATCTCGGCGATTTCCCGAGGGCGAGCCCCTACCGGCCCGGGTTCGCGGCGATCGTCGGCGACGAGGGGCCGCCTCAGCTCGTCAACCTGCTGGACGCCGATGCTTGACGACGCGGTCAGGAGCTTCGCGGTGGCATCGCTCCCGCCGCCGCCGGCGCGCGTCCTCGAGGTGGGCGCGGGCGAGGGCGAGCTCGCGCTGGTCCTTGCCTGCGCCGGCTACGAGGTGCTGGCAATCGATCCGGCGTCGAGGTCCGAGCACGTCCGCCCGGTGGCGCTGCACGCGCTGCGCGAGCCGCCCGGGAGCTTCGACGCCGCGGTGGCCGTGGTGTCGCTGCATCACGTCGAACCGCTGCGCGACTCGTGCCGGCGGTTGGCCGAGGTGCTCAGAGACGGGGCGACGCTCGTCCTGGACGAGATCGACGTGGCGCGGTTCGACGAGCGGGCGGCCGGATGGTGGCTCGAGCAGCGCGGTCTTCGCCGGGACGAGCCTCATTGGCACGATCCCCATCGGCACGATCCCCGTTGGCACGCTCCCGGGACGCCCTCGGAGATCGTGGCCTGGATGCGCCATCACCTTCACGACCTAGGCACGATCCAGGGCGCGCTCGTGGAGTGGTTCGAGCTCGGGCCGCCGGTGCACGGTCCGTACCTCTATCGCTGGGAGCTGTCGCCCGAGCTGCGCGGCGCCGAGGAGGCGCTGATCGCCGCCGGGCGGGTCCCCGCGGTGGGCGTCAGGCTCGTGGGGACCCGGAGGCCAGGCCGGGCGTAAAGCAGACCGCGTGGCAGCGCACGCCATCGCCGACCTCGAGCGCGAGCTCGCCGACGGTGCTGCGCTCGTGCGCGATCAGCGCGTAGCAGCCGGGGTGCTCGACGGCGATCGTTCGGCCGTCGACGGTCACGGTCCCGTGCCCGTCGAGCACGGCCCACACCGCGCCGGCGCGGTACGGGCCGGCGTACGCGCCCTCGACGTCGTCGCTTTGAGGCTCGAGCAGCGCCTCGGGTGCCTCTTCGGGTCGGACCGGGTGCAGCAGCGGCTGCTCGAGGCCGAGCAGCTCCTGGATCGCGCGCTCGGTCTCCCGGTAGCCGCCCTCGCCGTAGTGATAGTGGAGCAGCATCCCGCGGCGGTCGAACAGGTAGCGCGCCGGCCAGCCCCGGTTCCCGTACAGGTCCCACACCTCGAAGTTCAGGTCGATCGCCACCGGGTAGCGAATCTCCAGGCGCGCGACGGCGGCCCGCACCGCGCCCGGATCGGCCGAGGGGGCAAAGCCGGCGGCGTGGACGCCGATCACCCGCAGGCCCCGATAGCGCGCGTGCCACGCCTTCGTGTAGTCGAGCGTGCGGATCGACTGGGGGCGGCAGAAGTCCCAGAACTCCACAAGCATCGGCTGTCCGAGGTTGATCTGCTGCGGCCGCGAGTTGACCCACTCCAGTCCGCGCGGGAAGGGGGGAGCCGCGATGTGGTCGACGGGAGCGCGCACCTTGGATTCGATGCTAGTGCGCTGCTGCGGCGCCGCCAGGCAGCGGCGGACCCAGGCGCACCGGGTCAACCCCGCTAGGGCTTGGGAAGAAACTCCGACTATTTCGGAGTTTCTTCCCAACCACCGTCCATCAGGGCGCGCTTCATAACCTTGCCCATGGCGTTTCTCGGAAGGGCGTCAACGAAACGGACCTCCCGAGGGCGCTTGTGCTTCGTGAGGAGGTCAGCCACGTGGTCGGACAGCTCGTCCGCGCTCGTGCGCCGGCCCGGCTCGCACACCACCCACGCGACGATCCGCTCCCCGAGGTCCTCGTCGGGCGCGGCCGTCACCGCCACCTCGGCCACCGCCGGGTGCTCGAGCAGCGCGCCCTCGATCTCGCCGGCGCCGATCCGGTAGCCGCCCGACTTGATCAGGTCAATGCTCTTGCGGCCAACCAGCTTGACCGACCCGGATTCGTCGCGGGTGGCGAGGTCGCCGGTCATGAACCACCCGTCGCGCATCGACTCGGCGGTGGCGTCGGGCCGGTTCAGGTAGCCCTTGAACAGGTTGGGGCCGCGGACGGCGAGCTCGCCGATCGTCTCATCGTCGGTGGTGTCGAGGATCGAGCCGTCCTCGGCCACCAGCCGGAGCTCCACGCCGGGGATGGGCGGACCGACGCGCCCGGGGACCACTCGCGCGCCGAGCCGTATGCCCGTATTCATCAGGGTCTCGGTCATGCCGTAGCGCTCCAGGATCTCCTGGCCGGTGAACCGCTTGACCCGATCATGGACGGTCGTAGGCAGCGCGGCCGAGCCGGACACGAGCAGCCGCGCGCCGGCGAATGCCCGCGCCAGCGCGCGATCGGTCTCGGCCTCGCGGGCGATCCGCCCGTACATGGTGGGGACGCCGAACACCATGGTGGCGCCGCGCTCCAGCGCGCCGGCGAGGGCGGCGGGCGAGAACCGGCCGGCGTGCTCGAGCTGGCCGCCGCGGCGCAGCGGCCCGAGGATTCCGATGACCAGCCCATGCACGTGGAAGACCGGGAGCGCGTGGGTAAGCCGGTCCTCGTCCGTCCACCGCCAGATCTCGGCTAGCGCGTCGAGGTTGCTGGTGATCGCCCGGCGGGGGATCTGGACGCCCTTGGGCAGGCCGGTGGTGCCCGAGGTGTACATGACGAACGCCACGTCCTCGCCGCTCAGCGCGTCCTCGAGCGGCCCGCTGGCGGCGGCTCGGGCGACGTCGAGTCGGGGCAGGCTGGCCAAGCGCCCCTCGAGCTCCACGCCCGGCCAGGCCAGCAGCCTCTCCGGGGCGCTGTCGGTGACGATGTGCTCGAGCTCGTGCGAGCCGATGCCCGGGTTTATCGGGATCACGGTGGCGCCGGCAGCCAGCGCGCCGACCACCGCGATGCACAGCTCGAGTGTCGGCTGCGCCCAGACGGCCACGCGGCCGACCCCGCGGATGCGGTCGGCGACCACGGCGGCGGCGCCCGCCAGTTCGGCGTAAGTCAGCCGGTCCTCGCCGACGCGAATGGCTTCGCCGGCGTCGGGGTCGAGCAGGCGGGGAAAAAGGGGCTCGGTCATCGCTGCTGGGACGCTATACTCTCTGAAGTATTGAATCTCTACCGTCTTTGAGGAGTTTTCCCTGATGAGCCCGTCGGGAGCCGAAGTTCTCCGCCAGATCAAGAGCAGGATCGATGAGGTGGATCCGGCCGTCGTGCGTGGGCAGGTCTCCAACGGCACGGTAGTCGTCGACGTCCGGGAGCCCGAGGAGTGGGCGGCCGGGCACATCCCCGGCGCCACGCACGTGCCCAAGAGCTATCTCGAGTCCCGGATCGAGGGGGCCGTGCCCGACCGCTCCAAGCACGTGGTCCTGTACTGCGCGTCGGGCAACCGGTCGGCCTGGGCGGCGCGCACGCTGCTCGACGACCTGGGCTACGAGCACGTGGAATCGATGACGGGTGGGTTCACGCTCTGGAAGGATCGCGGGTACGAGGTCGAGACGCCACGCACGCTGACCGCCGAGCAGCGCGAGCGCTACTCGCGGCACCTGCTGCTGCCTGAGGTGGGGATGGACGGCCAGCAGAAGCTGCTCGACGCCAAGGTGCTCCTGCTGGGCGCCGGTGGGCTCGGTTCGCCGGCGGCGCTGTACCTGGCCGCGGCCGGCGTGGGCACGCTGGGGATCGTCGACAACGACGAGGTCGACCTGTCCAACCTTCAGCGTCAGGTGATCCACTCGAGCGAGCGGATCGGCGTGCCGAAGGTGGACTCGGCCGAGCAGACCATCACCGCCCTGAACCCGGACGTGAAGGTCGAGAAGTACTCGCTGCGCCTGGGGCCGGAGAACATCATGGACGTCCTGCCGGGCTGGGACATGGTCGTCGACGGCCTGGACAACTTCCCCACCAGGTATCTGCTGAACGACGCATCGGTGCGGCTCGGGATACCCGTGGTCTCGGCGGCGATCCTCGGGTTCGAGGGCCAACTGTCGGTGTTCAAGCCCTACGACGGTCCGTGCTATCGGTGCCTGTTCCCGGTGCCGCCGCCGGCGGAGCTCGCGCCCTCCTGCGGCGCCAACGGCGTGCTTGGGGTCCTGCCCGGCACGATGGGGCTGCTCCAGGCGACCGAGGTCGTCAAGCTCATCCTGGGCGAGGGCGATCCGCTGATCGGCCGGCTGCTCATGTACGACGCGCTCGCCGCGAGCTTCACCGAGGTCAAGGTCCGCCGCGACCCGGCCTGCCCGATCTGCTCGCGCGAGCCCGAGTCGATCACCGACGAGGAGTTGGGCGTCTTCCCCGACTACGAGGCGTTCTGCGCCGGCGCCCACTAGGGTTCACGTCCGCTGCGCCATGGTCACGGTCCGTATTCCACCCGTTCTGCGCCCTTCGGTCGGCGGCGAGAAGGAGCTGAGCGCCTCCGGGTCGTCGGTCGGCGAAGTGCTGCGCTCCGTGGCCGAGTCGCATCCCGATACCGAGTCCCAGCTGTTCGCCTCCGACGGCGGCCTGAACCGCTACGTGAACGTCTACTTGAATGACGAAGACGTGCGCGTGCTGGAGGGCCTGGACACGTCCGTCGGCGAGCACGACACGTTGGTGATCCTGCCGGCCATGGCCGGCGGCGCGCCCTAGACGCACCTCCGATCACGCCGGCATGGCCTGGCGGGAAGACTTCGGCTTCCCTGGGCGTCCGTATCGATAGTGGCCGGGACCCACTATCGACCCTAACCATCGAAGGGAGCCAGAGGGATGCCAAATCGACTTGTTCACGCCGGCGCTCGCCATCCGCGCCGGCTTGCCGCGATGCTCCTGGGTGTCGCCGCCGCGGCCGTGCTTGCCGTGGCCGGGCTGGCACTCGCCAAGTCGTTCACGCTCAAGGTGGCCAAGAACGTCCACGTCACCAACACGCCGACCAAAGCCTTCCGGGTCAAGGCGGTGGACGTGCACGAGGCGGTGGCGGTCGGGCCGTCCGGCCACTCGGTCTACACCTTCCAGGGCGAGACGACCCACCACATCATCTGCCAGAAGACCACCAGCTCGACGACCAACTGCTGGGCGTTCTGGCCGCCGGTCTCTCCGTCGGGCAGCGGCGCGGTCAGCAAGCAGTCCGGGATCAACGGCAAGCTGGGCACCTTCAAGAACCACGGCGTGACCCAGCTCACGCTGAACGGCCAGCCGCTGTACTACTTCACGCCGGACTTCAAGGTCCCCAAGAACGAGGCTCTAGGCGATGAGCTCAAGACCTTCGGCTCGATCTGGCACATCGTGAAGGCGAAGGGCAGCCAATCGGCCGCGGGCTCGGGGACGTCGACCGGCACCATGCCGACCACTAGCACCAATCCGTACCCCGGGTCGTACTGATCGGTCTCGGGGCAGGCCGGAACGGAGGCCGGCCTGCCTCGCTGCGGGCGAAAGTGCCGGTGAGCAGGCCCTGCCTGCCTCGCTACACTTCGTAAAGCAATGGCGGCCGAGCGCCTCGAGAACAAGCCCTGCGGGGGCCGGTACGGCGACATCGTCCAGGCGATCGGGCACACCCCGCTGGTCGAGCTCAAGCGCCTCAGTCCCAAGCCCGGGGTGAGGCTGTGGGCCAAACTGGAATCGCGCAACCCCACCGGCTCGGTCAAGGACCGGGTTGCCCGGGCGATGCTCGAAGAGGCCGAGGATAAGGGCCTGATCCGACCCGGGCAGACCATCCTCGAGCCCACCTCCGGGAACACGGGAATCTCCCTGGCCATGATCTGCAGCCGCAAGGGCTACCCGCTCAAGGTGGTCATGCCCGAGAACGTGACCCGCGAGCGCACCGAGCTGCTGCGCATGTACGGCGCCGAGATCGTCTACTCCGAGGGCGCCAAGGGGTCCAACGGGGCGGTTGAGCTCGCCCTCGACATGGCCCAGAGGGACGCCTCGTATTACATGCCCTATCAGTACGGCAACCAGGCCAACCCGCTCGCCCATTACAACGGCACCGCGCTCGAGATCCTGGAGGAGCTCGATGAGATCGCCGCCTTCGTGGCCGGCCTGGGCACCGGCGGGACGCTGATGGGCAACGGCCGCCGGCTCAAGGAGGAGCTCGGCGATCAGGTGAAGATCGTCGCGGCCGAGCCGATGCAGGGCGAGCCGGTGCAGGGCCTGCGCTCGCTCGAGGACGGCTTCATCCCGCCGATCATCGACCTGTCGCTGCTGGATCGCAAGATCTTCGTGACCAACGGCGACGCGATCGTGTTCACGCGCCGGTTGCTCGACGAGGAGGGCCTGTTCGTGGGCGTCTCCTCGGGGGCCATCGCGCGGGTGGCCGTGCGCATTGCCGGCGAGCTCGACGAGGGCAACGTGGTGTTTCTGGTCGCCGACGACGGGTGGAAGTACCTCTCGTCGGGCATCTACACCCGCCCGCTCGAGGAAATCGAAGACCTGGATTCCACTGTCTGGTGGTGAGCGAGGATTGCGAGGGCGAGCCCTCCTCTCGTAGGGGGCTGCTCCGCGCCGCCGGCGTGGGGCTCGCGGGGCTGCTCGCTGCCGGGTGCGGCAACCAGTCGCTGAAGGCGCAGGTGCACAACTCCGCCCCGGTCCTCGGTACCGACGTCGACCTGCTCAACCAGTTGCTGCATCTCGAGCACTGGGCCATCGCGGCCTACACCGCGGGGACGCCGCTGCTGGCGCCG
>JAFAZZ010000208.1 GCA_019239375.1 Solirubrobacterales bacterium
CACGAACGCGATCTCCGGTCGGCACAGAACGGGCCCGAGCACCCCGCAGGCGAAATGCGCCCCAAAGCGTTCGGAGTCCGCGTCCAGAAAGCAGATCACCTCACCGGTGAGGACCGAGAGGGCGCGCCACATCGCGTCGCCTTTGCCGAGCACCGGACCGAGTTCGGGCATCAGCCGGTCCTGATCGTAGACCTCGGCGCCGAGCGCGCGGGCGATCTCGGCGGTGCCGTCGCTCGAATGATCGACCACCACGACCTGGTCGACGACGCCACGCTCGTGCAGCGGCAGCAGCTGCTCGAGGATGAGGCCGATGGTGCGGGCCTCGTTGCGCGCGGGCAGGCACACCGAGACGCTGCGCTCGCGGACGTTGGCCAGGCGCTCGGGCGGAAACTCGGCGTGCGCGTGCGTGTTTGATCGGTACCAGGCTCGGGCTCGGATCGTCATCCGTGTCAACAGGATGACAGCCGTACGGTCCGGGTCCCGCACGAGATCTAATGTTCGACCGCGATCCCACCGATAAATGATTGATGCGCGCAACGCCACGGGTATCCCCGGGGATCGAGACCGCGGCGGTAATAGCATCGCCGAGGAGGGCTAACCCGTGAAGCCGGTTCTCAGGATTCCCGCCTACCGGCGGCTTCTTGCCGCCTACGCGCTCAACGAGCTCGCGTTTATGCTCGGGTCGGTCACGCTGGCCCTCCTGGTCTATCACCGCACCGGGAGCGCGCTGGGCGCCACCGCGTTCTTCCTGACGGCGCAGTTCGTCCCCGCGCTGATCTCGCCGATGTGCGTGGCGCGCCTGGAGCACCTCACCCCGCGCACCGTGCTGCCCGCCTTGCATTGCCTTGAGGCGGTCGTCTTCGTGATCCTGGCGTGGGCGGCCATTGCCCACGTCGCGGTGGCGATCATGCTGGCTCTGGCGCTCCTGGACGGCGTCGCGGCCCTCACCGCACGGGCTCTGACCCGTGCCGCCACGGTGTCCGTCACGTCGGCCGCCGGTCTCCTGCGTGAGGGCAACGCGGTTGCCAATGCTGCCTTCTCGGTGTGCTTCATGATCGGCCCAGGCCTGGGCGGAACGCTCGTCGCGGCCGGCGGGACGAGCGTCGCCCTCTTCACCGACGCGGCCCTGTTCGCGATCATCGCGGTCACGCTCGCCACCGCCCGCGGCCTCCCGGAGCCGGCCGCGGTCCGAACCTCGGCCCGGGGCCGGGTGCGCGCGGCGCTCGCGTACGCCCGGGAGCGCCCGCCGATTCGGGACTTGCTCGTCCTGCAGGCGGCGGGCGTGCTGTTCTTCACGATTTCAGTGCCGGTCGAGGTCGTGTTCGCGCAGCGTTCGTTGCACGTGGGCGCGGCCGGATACGGCGGGATGCTGTCCGCCTGGGGGGCGGGCGCGGTGGCTGGTGCGGCGATCTACGCCCGGTGGCGCGGACTACCGTCTCGCGATCTGATCGCCTTCAGTGCGGGTGCTCTCGGCATCGGGTTCGTGGTCATGGCGATCGCACCGAGCCTGACCGTCGCGATCGCCGGCGCGGCCATCGCCGGCGTGGGCAACGGCATCGTGAGCGTCGCCGCGCGCACCGCGCTCCAGGAGGAGGTCGAGGATCAGTGGATGGCGATGATCATGAGCTTCTACGAGGTGGTGTACCAATCCGTTCCGGGTGGCGGGATCCTGCTCGGCGGGGCGATCACTGCCCTGGGGGGTGCTCGGCTCGCGCTGGCGGTGGCCGGCATCGGATCGCTGGCGATCGCCTCGGTGGCCTGGCTGGCCTTGGCCGGGCTCCGCCCGCGTCATCAAGTCAACGCCGTGCCGGCGCCCGTCGAGCCGCAGGGCGATCCGGCGCGTGCCGGCGCGGCGGCCGATCCGTCGCGATCCGGCCCACGCCGCGATGCGGCGCGCACACCGGCAGTCTGACATCAGTAGAGTCCGCCCGCGAGTGCCGTCGTCGCCTGCGTCCGGGCGTCGCTCGCCCTTCCATCGTGCGCCGTGCCTGCATCGACATCGGCTCGAACACGACGCGGCTGCTCGTCGCGGACTTCGACGGCGAGCAGCTGACCCCGGTCCATCAGGAACGTGCCTTCACCCACGTCCGCCGGGCCTTCACCTCAGAAGCGGAGATCGGCGTCGCGAAGATCGCTGAAGTGGCCTCGGTGGTGAGCGCCCAGCTCCAGACGGCCCGGGAGCTCGGAGCTGAGGATGTCCGCGGCGTGGCCACGGCCGCGGTCAGGCGGGCAGCGAATCGGGACGCGCTGATTGCCGCCGTCCACGCCTCCTGCGGGCTCGAGGTTGCGGTCCTGTCCCCGGAGGAGGAGGCGCGCCTGGCCTTCAGCGGCGCCGCGCGCACGCTCGGACACGTACCGGCCGGCCCGCTCGGGGTCGTGGACGTAGGCGGCGGGTCTTGCGAGCTAGTGGTGGGGGAGGTGCCCGATGGGGTGAGGTGGTGCGCCTCGCTCGAGCTCGGGTCGGGTGACCTCGCCGACGAGTGCCTGCGGTCCGATCCCCCCACGGTCGAGGAGCTCGGGCGGGCGCGGGCGCGCGTGAGCGAGGCGCTCGATGGATTGCGGCCGCCGCACACCGAGTGCGCGCTCGCGGTGGGAGGGAGCGCCACCTCGCTGCGTCGGATCGCCGGATCGATGCTCGACGCGCCGGCGTTCGCGCGGATTCTGGCGCTGCTGGGGGCCGAGCGAGCCGCCGACGTCGCGCGGCGGTTTGGCCTTGACACCGACCGGGTGCGCCTCCTCCCGGCCGGCCTGCTGATCCTCCAGGCCGCGGCGGAGCGTTTCGGCGCGCCGCTCCAGATCGCGCACGGCGGGCTACGCGAGGGTCTGCTCCTGGAGACATCGGGTGCCTAGCCCGGAGCGTGCGATCCCCCCGCGCGAGGCGCTCGCCGAGGTCCACGTGCGCGCCCCCACGCGCGGCAACCGCCGGCTCGAGCTGCTGCTCGACGCGGTCAACGCGTGCGATCACGTGAAGGCGCTGTGGCACGTCTCCGCCGTCAACGCGACGCGGCGGCTCGGCATGAGCGACCACAGCTGGGTCCACGTGCAGATCGTGCTGAACATCGGCCTCCGGCTGGCGCGGATCCTGTTCCGCCGGGGCGTGGTGCCCAGCGTCAAGGTCGACTACGGGATGGCCGACCACGACGCCGAGGTCGTGGTGGCTGCGGGCTGCCTGCTCCACTGCGTCGGCATGTCGATCCACCGCGACGACCACGAGCGCTACAGCCTGTTCCTCACCGCCGACACGATCAGCGCCCTGCTCGCGTCCGCATACGAGGAGCCGGAACGGACGATCATCGCGTCCGAGACGCTTCATGCGATCATCGGGCACCGCCGCGATGGGCGGCCGTTGACCGTCGAGGCCGGCATCGTTCGGATCGCCGACGCGCTCGACATGGCGCGGGGGCGCTCACGGGTGGAGTTCGAGGCCGGGCGCCACAACATCCACTCGCTGTCGGCCTACGCGATCGACGAGGTCAAGCTCTCGCCCGGGGAGGACCGGGCGGTGCGGGTCGAGATCGCTATGTCGAACAGCGCCGGGATCTACCAGGTCGACGAGCTGCTGGCGGAGAAGCTCCGTGGCTCGGGACTCGAGGAGCACTTCGAGGTGGTGGCCCGAATCGAAGCCGAGCACGAAGACCGGCTGATCGAGGTTTTCCGCATCTGATCGGCTCCGCGGCTACCTGCGCTGGAGTTCAGCGCGCGGCGTCCTCGCCGATCCGCCGCCATCAGCTGCGCGTCCTGCCCTCGTGCAGCATCCGGAGCGTCTCGGTGACGCGCCGATCGCGCGTCTCTTCGCGCTTGGCCTCGGCGATCCAGCGAGCGAACTCCTTCCGATGGGTAAAGGCGAGCGCGTCGAATCTCGTGTTCGCGTCCGGATCACGCTTCAGCGCCCGGGTTAGCGCCTCGGGCACGTCGACGTCGCGCGGGGCGGTATCGAGCTCGAGTGCCACCTCGACGGTGTCGCCCGCGCGCACGCCGGCGCCGTCGCGCACCTGCCGGTTCAAGCCGACCAGGAACTCGCCGCCCATGCGCGCAACCGAGGTCCGCCACGTGTACCCATTGACCGTGGCCACGACCGGAAAGCGCTTCGCGCCCTGGCCGATGGTTTTCACCTGCTCGTCGTCCAGCACCACCGCGGCCGCCGGCCCCCGCTCGTGCAACCTGGCTGTGAAGCGAAGCGAACCCATCGCTACTCGAGCCGCCGGGCCACCACCGCGGTCACGTCGTCGTAGCGCTGCGCGCCCGGCTCGAGCAGCTCTGCCAGGATGTGATCACACAGCGGCGCCGGCTCCTCGGGCCCGACGCTGGCTGCGCGGAGCAGCCGCTCGAGCCCAGCGTCGAGCGACTCGCCGCGTCGCTCGATCAGCCCGTCCGTGTAGAGGATCACGATGCTCTCCGCCGGGAGCCGCCGGTGGAAAGTCTTGTACTCGCTGTCCTCCACACCCATCAGGCCGTTACCGTCCTCGAGGTAGGCGCAGCGGCCATCAGCGGTGCGCAGCAGGGGGGGCGGATGGCCTCCGTTGGCCCACGCGATCGTACCGCCGTCGGGGTCGATGACGGCATAGACGATTGTGAACAGGTGCTCGTCGCCGAGCGCCAGCTGATGCCGGTTGAGCAGGGTCAGCGCCTCGCCGGGCGCTCGGTGCCGGTCCTCGGCGAGCGCGAAGGCGCGCGTCAGTGTACGTAGCTGCCCCATCGCGGAGGCCGCCGGTATGCCCCGGCCGGTCACGTCGCCGACGACGATGCCAAGTCGGCCGTCGGGCGTCTCGAAGACGTCGTACCAGTCGCCTCCCACCTGCGCGCCAAGTCCGGCCACCTCGTAGCGGGCGGCCAGGCCGATGCTGCGCACCGCCGGGAGGCTCTTGGGAATCAGCCCGCGCTGGAGCTCGACCGCGATGCGATGCTCCTCCTCGTGCAGCTGTGCGCGCCGAATGGCCAGCGCGGCCCGGTCGGCGGCATCCTGGAGCAGCGACCGCTCGGTCGCGCTGAACGAGCGCCCGGTGGGCAGGGCGAGGCGCAGGCACCCAACGCGCGCTCCCTCGATCACCAGCGGCACCTGCCGCCACCGCTCCTCGTCCACGACGAGCGCGGCCTCGCCACTGCCGGCTCCGGCTGGCGCGCCCGCCGCGCGCACGACGAGCGGCTGTTCGTCCTCGCCGGTGATATGTACCTCGGCCCCGTCCACCTCGAACAGCTCGGCCAGCCGCTCAGCGAGCCGCGGGAGGAGTTCGTCGAGGCCGAGTGCCTCGAAGGCGGCGGTCAGTGCCTGGAGCTTGGACAGCCGTTCGGCCACCGCTTCGGCCTGCGCGCGCGCCGCCTGCTCGAGCAACAGATCGGCGCGATCTTGCTCGGCCCGGCGGCGCACCGTGAGGTCGATCCATTGGGCCAGCAGCAGCGGCTCGGACAGATCGGCAGCCTCGATCACCGATGCGGCCATGCCGACCCACACCTCTGCCCCGGTGCTCGAGGTCAGGCGCAGGTCGAGCTCCGGCCGCTCGGCGGCGACGGCGCGCGGCGACTGGCGCATGACCTGATCGAAGGTTGCAGACAGTGCGGGACGGTCCGCCTCGTGGCAGAGGTCGACCACGGCCACTGCGGTCAGCTCGTTCGGATCCCTCCCGACCAGGCTGGCGAACGCCGGGTTGGCCCGAACGATCCGGCCCTCGGAATCGAGCACGGTCTTGCCGATCGGCGCTGCCTCGAAGGCACCGTTCAACAAGGCCGCGGAGCGCTCCAGCGCCCGCCGGCTGGCCTCGAGCTCGGCGAACACCGCGACCTTGGAGCGCAGAACCTCGGGATCGAACGGCTTGAGCACGTAGTCGACGGCGCCGACCCCGTATCCGCGGGCGATGTCGGAGACCTCGTCGCGCGCCGCGGTCAAGAACACGATCGGGATATCTTGGGTGCGGGTCCGCTGCTTGATCAACGCCGCAGTCTCGAGGCCGTCCAGGCCCGGCATGCGCACGTCGAGCAGGATCATCGCGAAGTCCCGCTCGAGCAGCAGCCGCAGCGCACCGTGCCCAGAGCCGACCGTGACCAGCGGGTAACCGAGTGGCTCGAGCACGGCCTCAAGCGTGCGCAGGTTCTCGGGTTGATCGTCGACGAGCAGGATCGGTAGCGACTCAACCGCCGTTAGGTCAGTCGTGACTTCGCGGTCGGCGAGTGAGCCTGCCGGTGTCTCTAGGTGTCGAGCCACACCCGCATCATCGAGAGGAGGTGGTCGACGTCGACCGGCTTGGTGATGTAGTCGGACGCACCGGCGGCGATTGCCTTCTCGCGATCGCCCTTCATCGCCTTGGCCGTCAGTGAGATGATCGGCAGGTCCTCGAAGCGCGGCATGGAGCGGATCGCCCGCGTCGTCTCGTAGCCGTCCATCTCGGGCATCATGATGTCGAGCAGCACGACGTCGGTGTTCGGGTGCTGGTGCAGCCGCTCGATCCCCTCGCGCCCGTTCTCGGCAAAGACCACCTTCATCCCGCGCTGCTCGAGCGTCGAGGTCAGGGCGAACACGTTGCGGATGTCGTCGTCGATAACGAGTACCTTGCGGCCGCGCAGCGGGGCATCTCCTGTCCGCAGATGCCCCAGCATCTCGCGCGTGTGAGGCGGCAGCGTCGCCTCGGCACGGTGGAGGAACAGCGCGGCCCGTTCGACCAGGCGCTCGGGTGAATCTGCGATCGTGATCACCGCCGATTTGGCCACTGCGTCGGGCCTCGCTCGGTCCGTCTTGG